>CASGVX010000037.1 GCA_949346185.1 uncultured Lachnospiraceae bacterium | reverse complement strand
ATACCATTTCAGTCCAAAATACACAACAAGAAAGGACTGATTTTTTATGGGAAAAAGAAACCCCAACGGATACGGCAGCGTCACGAAACTCAAAGGCAACCGCACAAAGCCTTGGATCGCCAAGATAACCATCTACGACCAGGACGGACGAGCAAAGCAAAGCCCCATCGGCTACGCCGAGACAGAAGAAAAGGCGAACATCCTCCTAGCGCAGTACAACAACAACCCTTGGGAAATCGACCGGGAGAAAGTAACCCTCGCAGTTCTATACCAACGGTGGGCGAAGATCAAAATGCCCAAACTAAGCGCCGCCAACCAAACATCCCTAAAAGCGGCATACAAGCATTGTTCCAAATATTACGGAAAGAAATACCGCAGCATTAAATCCTACCACATGCAGGACTGCATTGATAGCTGCGGCCGGGGCGTATCCACCCAGACGAACATACGGAACCTATTCAGCCATCTGGACAAATTTGCATTTGAGATAGATTTGATTGACAAAATGTACTCCCAGATAACCACCGTGCCCCCGGCACCAGAAACTCGGAAAAGCCCCTTCGCCAAAGAAGAAATCATTTCCCTCTGGGAAATCCAAGACAAGCCCTGGGTCGATACCGTCCTCATCTACCTATACACAGGATTCCGGCTAAACGAACTCCTAGGCATGAAATGCGACCAAGTAAGCCTAGAGGAAAACTACCTACTAGGCGGCTCAAAAAGCGAGAACGGCAAAAACAGAATCGTGCCCATCCACCCACGCATCCGTAGCCTCATAGAACGGCGCATGGGGCAAGGCAGCCCATACCTCATCACTCTGGAAGGCAAGAAACTCACAAAAGCGAAATACTACCCCCTCTGGAACGAAGCCATGAAAGCCATAGGCGCATCCCATACCCCCCACGAGGCAAGGCACACCTTCCGCTCCCTCCTGGATTCCGCCGGAGGAAACAAGAAGTGCATCGACATGCTGATGGGACACAAATCCGCTGACGTGGGCCTGCGCACATACACCCATAAAACCATGGAAGAACTAAGGGACACCATCGCACTCTTAAAATAAACCTTCCTCCCACAAAATATCTCAAGCCGCCTTTGCTTAAATTGCATTGACGGCTTGTACATTCTATTCGCTTTCAAATATATCTTTAAACGTAGCATATATTTTTTCTGCGACTTCTCTGTTATCCAGTTTTGCAACCATCTCCTATTTCATTTTATAGTCCAAAACGAAAGAATCTATGATTTTGCCCTTTTTCTTAATTTTTGCTTTGAACTAGTAACAAATCAGTAACAGAAAAAGCCACAAATCCCCATTTTAAGGAAAAATATTTCTATATTATCTTAATAATTCTTAAGAATTCCTTTCGTTTTTCTTAATAATTAATTGTTATAATTATTCTGTAGAATCTTTTCATTGCTGAGTATAAAAGGAGGAAAAAACATGAAGAAAATAAGTCTCATTGCGATTTTATTTTTTTTGATAGTGGCAGCTGCATCGGTACCTGCAGAGGCTAAAGACTATGAGGAGAATGGATTTTCATATCAGGTAAGGAAAAAAGAAGCCATTGTAACAGGAACGAATCTTTCAGGCAATCGGCTGAGCATTCCCGCTACCTTGGGTGGGTTCCCTGTAACTAAGATAGACTACGGTGCATTTCGAAAATTAAAATTTTCTGAGGTGTCCGTACCGGATACCGTGGAAGAGATTGAAAATCATGCCTTTGCCAATGCGAGTAAATTGAAAACGATCCGTCTGCCAAGGAATTTACAAGATTTAGGAGCGTATGCCTTTTCTGGTTGTACTGCACTTTCTTCCATTTCTTTTGGCACGAAACTAAGCGTGCTGGAAGAGGGAGTATTCAGAAACTGTATTTCGCTGAAAAGGATTACGCTGCCTTCCTCTATCCGGAACATTGAGACATCCGCTTTTGCAAATTGCTATAAGTTAGCCAGTATCAAGCTAAATAGGAAGTTACAATATATTGGCGACTGTGCCTTTTATCGCAATTATGCGTTAAAATCTGTTTTGATTCCGTCCAAGGTTACTTATGTGGGAAAACTGGCTTTTTTTGCCTGTAGCGATTTGACTTCTGTTCGCTTTGCCAATGCAAAGACCAAACTGGGAGAGGGTATTTTTCGGCGCTGTACGTCGTTGAGAACGGCAGCACTGCCAGGAAAAATAAAGAATGTACCTGAATCAGCCTTTGAGGGATGCAGCAAACTCAGAAGAGTGGCACTGCCAAAAACAGTTTCTATTATCAAGAAAAGGGCTTTTGCAAATTGCAGCGCATTAAAGAAATTTACGCTAAACAGCAAAGCTTATGCTATTGGAGACCGGACCTTTGCTGGCAGCGGATTACAGAAAATCAAGATGAATTTCAATATGCAGTTTGTCGGCAATGGCGCTTTTCAGGAGACAGATATTCGCAGTATTACATTAAAATCCAAGGTGACATTTATTGGAAACCGGGTATTTGCAAACTGTCAAAAATTAAAGAGAATTAACATTCCTTCCAGCGTAAAGGGGATTAATCCGGGGGCTTTTAACAATTGCGTGAGCTTGCAGAAGATCAATGTTGCCGCTGGCAACGCAAACTATTGCAGTGTGGCAGGGGTATTATACAATAAGGCCAAGACAAAATTAATTCAATATCCCTTGCATAAAACCAGCGGTTCCTTCCGCACTCCCGGAAGCCTCAAGCGGATTCGTTCCAATGCCTTTTCAGGAAATTCCTATTTGCGCAATGTGACGATTTCTGCAAATTCCATTGGAAAGTATGCTTTTTCGGAAATGAAGAATCTTCGTTCCGTTACGATCTTATCCGGTGCTAGAAAAATTGAGGCGGGGGCATTTTCGGAAGATACAAATCTGATTCGGATAACATTGCCGGATTCCGTTACTTCCATTGGAAGTCATGTTTTTTCAAACACGAAAGTGCGAACAGTTCACATTCCCTCCAGATTGCGTTCTCTGAGCGGGGCAGCCTTTAAGGATTGCAATAAGATTGTCGCCTTTACTGGTGGAACGGGCGGGAAATACCGCGTCCGGGATGGTGTTTTATATAATCGTTCTCTCACTGCCCTGATCAAATATCCGGCCAGGAAAACTGCGAAGGTATTTAATGTGCCAAATTCCGTAAAAGAAGTGAAATCCTGGGCTTTCGAGAATGCAACCTATCTGGCAAAATTATATTTTGGGAAGCGATTGCGCTATCTTCGCTATAACGCAATATATCATGCAAAGGATTTGAAGTCTATTGTCTTCAATTCTAAGAAACTGAGCTATGGCTCTTCCAGCGGCATATCCTCCTGTGATCGGCTGGCTGTTATCGTGGGGCCGGATACCTATACCATGCGCAACATGGCTAGAAGGGCAAATGCAACTTTGATTACCTTATAATTCTAATTGGAGTAACATGCCAAAATTCATTTTTTATGCCAGAGCGTGTCCTTGATGGAACACGCTCTGGCATAAGAAAATGTTGTACCTGAGAAAACCCTATTTAATTTTCGGAACCTTCATGCATTAACGTTTTTCCCCCTTTAACATTGCAAAAAGCAAACATAGTTATTTTCTTACCTGTCTAGCCTTCAGTCCAGCCTTTTTCAGAATCTTCTTATATTTCTTCCACTTATCGGACGGCACTTTCACTTTCAGACTGGATTTGCTGCCCTTAAATGCCTGTTTTCCCACAAGTTTAAGTTTCTTTGACTTAATCGTTACTTTGCCAAGTTTCCTGCATCCGCTAAACGAGCCCTTTCCGATTGTTGTCAGACTGGATTTCGATGTCTTGCCAATGGTAAATACCGTAATCTTTTTGCATCCGGAAAATGCATTTGCCCCAATGGCCTTTACGCTATCCGGCAGGGAAATCACCTTCTTTAAGGCAGTACATCCCTTGAATGCTCCTGCTCCGATCGAGGCTGTGTTTTTCCCGAACGCAACTGTTGCAAGCTTAGTACAGCCCGAAAATGCATTGGCTCCGATGGTTTTTACATTCGGGCCAATGGTCAGACTGGTCATTTTTTTATTGTTCTGCATTGCCTTTGGCCGGATAGAGGTCACCCTGTACTTGACGCCGTCCGTTCCTGTAACCGTATTGATTATAATCTTCGCTGACGTTGATTTGACCGCTGTCAATTCCACCTCTTGGCCGGCATTTGTTACCTTATAAGTGGCATTGGCTTTCGTAAAGATTTTCCCCTGTGCAAATGGCTTCTGTTCCGGTGTCTGATTTCCCACGTTTCCAGAAGAGTTGCTTCCCCCGGGGGTATCGCTGTTTCCAGGGTTATCACTTGCTCCGGGATTGTCACTTCCTCCGGGATTATCACTTGCTCCGGGATTGTCACTTCCTCCGGGATTGTCACTTCCTCCGGGATTGTCACTTCCTCCGGGATTATCACTTCCTCCGGGATTGTCACTTCCTCCGGGATTGTCACCATTATTATTGTCATCACCGTCCCCCGGATTGGGACTGGTAGGCGGAATATAATTATAATGCATTGTCACTTTTGACACTACCGCTGCCGTATCCCCCAATTTACTGATGCTGTTCCACTGCGCTTCAGTGCCGGAAAAGTAGATATCCTTCAGCGGACAGGATGCGAATGCGGCTATCCCTATTGAGGTTACGCTGTCCGGAATTATGACAGTAGTAAATCCGGAGCAGGACGCAAATGCTGATGCTTCTATCCTTTCCGCACCTTGAGGAATTTCCAGCCCGGCAAGCATCAGGCAATTCTGAAACATGCCCTCCCCAATGCGGTCTATGCTTTTCGGAAGTGTTACATTCATCAGATAATAGCAACGCGTAAAAATGTTGTCACCCATTTTTACCTGCCTGCTGCCGGGAGCAAACGCTGCGCTCGTCATGGCCTGGCAATCAAAAAATGCGGCGGCGCCCACCTCACCGATACTGGCAGGAATGACGATGGAAGCGAGACTGGTACAGGCACGGAACGCATTTTGACAAATGGTCTCCACTCCTTCGGAAATAGTCACCGAACTAAGATTTTGGCATTGCCGGAAGGCACTGTCACCAATTGTCTTCACGCTGGAAGAAATGGTCACAGAAATCATTGCGGAACTGCGGAAAGCATTGTTGCCAATCGTTGTCACGCTGGGGGAAATCTCTGCGCTTAAAACTCCGCAATCCTGAAAAGCACAAGATCCGATACCGGTAACGCCGTTCCCAATGACCACCTTTCGTATTTGGCTGCCGTTTTTGCTCCACGGCTGCTCTCCTGCACTGCTGAAATCCGGCATGGCTCCCTGGCCCGAGATTGTCAGCGCGCCCGCCTTCGTCAAGTTCCAGGCAAGCCCTCCTTCCAGAACTCCCGATGCTATTGATACATTGGCCTCCGGATCATCCGGAGGCACATAGCCTTCCGGGTAACGGGTAATATAATGGCTGGAACTGCTCATCACCTCTTCCTTAGATATTGCCCGTCCCCAATGAACCTTACCTTTGTGATCTCCCGTGCTGATGTTTCCTTCGGCGACTACCACGCCCGCATCATTCACTTCCAGCACGATCACGGTATGGGCGTCATTGTTGACCCGCAGAATATCTCCGGCCTTTATATCCTCATATGCAAACTGACCCGCCGGATACATTCTGGCTGGCAGGCTGCCAAAGGCTTCATCGCTAAGTATGAAGGCAAAGGCTACGCAGCCTACGGCTGCGACATTTTTTCCGTCAAGAGTCCCTCCCTTCCAACGGTAATATCCCTTAGAATCTGAATAGGGCTCCTCATTGGTCCAGACCGTCCCCTCCTTATACTCTTCTCGATCCTTCAGCGAGGTCATGGCCTGATATACTTCCGTTGGCGTAGGAATCGTGCTGTTGCGGGCGCTGGATGAAAATTCTTCCCCAGAAGCCTTCCCCTGCCGCAATGAGCCTTCCTGTCGTGCGTGTGCCACTGACAGGGAAGAAATACATAGACAAAGCACTAAAACAGCCGAAAAAACTCGTTTTTTCAATTTGGCAACCTCCTTCATTTCAATGTTCATAAAATAATACCCCTGCTTCGCTCTACAGCGTTCACATAGATTCATTCCCTCCCATAATTTGGAAGTATTATAACATATCAGATTTTTTTCTCAACTCATACACTCCATCGTCATTGATCGCCACCGCGAACTGATCCATAATCCCCCGCACGGTACAGAGAAGCTCCTTTTTCAGTTCTTGGACAGACACTGGGGCGTGGTTTAAAATCACATTGTAGCAGGTTGAATTTACCAGTTCCACAATCATATAAATCATCAATTCCCTTTGGCGATATTTCCTGCTGGAACGTTCCAGAATCCCATCGAAGATATCCATGCAATTCTGGTTGGCCAAGTCTTTGATGCGGAGGTTAGAAAAAACCCCCCAGCTCAGGTTCTTGGAGATAAACCGCAGAATCTCCGGATTCTCCGTAAATTGGTCGATGATATTTTCCAGCAGATAGACGATGCCGTCCTCCACCTTTTCTGGCGCCATCTCCTCAAAGATGGCGCTCAGTTCCCGATGGGCTTTTTGAAAGATGAAATGGGTCTGCCTGGCAATCAGGCAGTCCCGAATCTCATACTTATCCTTAAAATACAGATAGAATGTCCCCTTTGCCATCTGCGCATCCCTGGCGATTTCCGACACGGATGTCTCCGCAAGCCCCTTTTCCGTGAAAAGCTGCAGGGCGGAGTCAAGCAAAGCCTCTTTCTTCATCTTTTTCTTATCTTCTACTTTTCCCACTACTCTTCTCCCTTGATTTCTTCTGTGGTCATGATAAATTTCACTTTCCCATCCATATTGGAAGAAATTCCTGAAAAGCTCTTATACTCTCCAGCGGCATCCCTCACAGCCTCCACCGTGTCTTTCAGCTCTTCTGCACCTCCCAGCATGTCGTCCACAGTATCCGTCAGCTTCCTGATGCCCTCTTTGCGAAATTCCACCATGCCATCATACAAATCCACAGACCCCTCTGCCAATTTCCCGATGCCGTCAGACACGTCCCCAGTTTTGTCCCGCAGGGTATTCACTCCGTCCAGAAGTTTGGCCGTGCCACTCTTCATAGTTCCTGCGGCCTTCCTGAAAGTCTTGCTGCTGCCGGTAAGTTTCTTGGAATTCTTCTTTACCTTGCCCGCATTCTTGGTCAGGCTGTCTGCTGACTCGTTGATCTTCTTATTATTTGCCGTAATCAACTTGCCATTTTTATAGATCTCCTTCAAGTTGGTGCAAATGGTATCGATGCTCCCATCCACCGTCTTGCTGGCGTTTAATAGGGCTGGCGCATTGTCCCGCAGTGTCTTGGCATTGTCAGCCACCGTCCCCAGATTGTCATTCAATGACTTCATCCCCAGAGCCAGATCCTTGCTGCCCTTTTCATCCAACTCGCCGTCTGACTTTCCGTTGGTGGCAACATCCACAGAAGCTGCCAGCTTTTCCGCCCCCTGCACATACTGTTTCGTGCCCGCCACGGCAGTCTCCATCTGCTCTGCCATCTTCTGGTATGTGGCCTTCTTCGCGGCATCAGTCTCCGTCTCTGCCAATTTCTGATAATTATCTGCCAAGGCTTCCAGCCCGGCGATTGCCGTATCCACGTCATCCTTCTTGGCATTCAAAGCAGATGCCCCCTGATTGATGGTCTTGATGCCGCTCTGCAGAGCAGATGCCCCCTGAGTGAAGGCTGCCATATTCTCCTTCGAGAGAAGAGTGGTCACACCATTGACATAAGTGTTTAGCTTTTCATCAAACTGACCGTAGGATGCAGGAAACTTCTCTGAGCCGCTGTAGAGTTTGCCCACGCCATCTACCAGCAACTTTGTCGATGCGGCATAGGTCTTGGTACTCTTGGCATAGGTCTTGGCTCCGTCTACGTAAGTATTGACAGCCCCCAGCAGTTTGTCAGTGGACTTGGTGTATTTTTGGGTGGCGGCGCTAATGTCCCCGGCACCCTTATTCAACTTCTGCACGCTCTTCTGCAATGTCTTAATGGCCTTGGCATATTTGATAAAACTGCTGTCCAATTCATCCAATCCATCTTCAATCTTGTCAGAGCCATCCACCAGATCATTTGCCGCTTTCTTCAAATCATCCAGCTTCTCTTCCAATTCATCGGCATCCTCCACCTCCCCGAAGTCAATGTCGTCAAAGAGACTGGCAGTGGCCACCGTGTAGGTCGAGCCTATTTCAAAATGCTCCACATCCGCAGTAATTACGGCAGTATCCGTAATCTTCTCCTCAATTTTGGAAATGTCCACATCTGCGTCCTCACCAAAATCCAATCCATCCAAATCCAGCGTCTCTTTCAGCCCCGGCATTCCGAATACGCCCACGATATCATTTTCCCCCTCGGAAAGCACCTCCCCATGGTCTACCTTCACATTGGTAAAATGCTCTACCGGAAGAATCATGCCTGTTGCCATAAGGAAGGGAGTGTATACTTCTTTCTTCTTGCCACCGATTTCCACCTTCTTCTTCGATAGGTTCCGGTACTGGATTCTGATTTCCAATTTGCCGCTCTTGCCCAGCAAATCCTTTGGGGCAATCTCCTGTCCATCCAGAATATAGGTAATGGCCACCTTCACCGGAAGTTCCTCCTGGGTCTTTCCCTGATAATAGATATCCTTGTCTCCTGCCTCCCAGATCAGCCGTTCCCCATCCTGTTCAAACTTTTCCTCTCCCTTGGTGTTCTGAATGTCCGTCAAGTTAGACACATCCTCCAGGCTGCCCTGAATGCCTGCGCCTTTCAGCCAGTCAGACACCAGCACATCCTTTTTATTTCCGTTGGCATCCATGGTGACATAGACGCTCTCCGACTTCTCCACCCCAGATGCGGCCTTTTTCGCCGCCGCATAGTCTATGGCTTGCGCCGATACTTTCTTAACATCCTGTGCCGCCTCCTTGGCGATGGCAAATGTATGGGTGGCGTACTCCACATTTCCCGCCAGAATCGCTGCCGCCAATACGCCAGTAAGTCCCCATGCTACCACTTTCTTCTTATTCGCTCTCATAATAAATCCCCATGCCTTTCCGTAACCTGCAAGCTCGAATGCGCACGTAGCATTCTATGCCGCAGGCACAATATTTGCCAAGCGAACAGCGTTCGCTTTTAAAAATCATACTGCACTACCTTAATCTCCGTAAAGGAAATTCGTCCTCCATCTATTGGTCAGCCTTCTGCGCCAGATACGGCTCATTCTCCCCCGCCTGATCCCTCTGGCGAACCTTCGCCCTGCGCATATCTAACGATGTGCGGATAATCACGCCGTCGAAGAGCCACAGCATTGCCGGCAGGATGGCAATTACCACCACCATGCTGATAACCGCACCTCTGGCGAGAAGGGTACAAATGGCTCCAATCATGTCAATGCGAGAATACAGAGACACTCCGAAAGTTGCCGCAAAAAAGCAGAACCCGCTAGTCAGGATTGACTTGATAGAAGTCTGATGGGCGATGATGATGGCATCCTTCTTGCTCCTCTTCCGCACCGTTCTCTCCTTATGGTAACGGTTGGTCATGAGTATGGCATAATCCACCGTAGCCCCCAGCTGGATGGTTCCGATGACGATGCTTGCCACGAAGGGCAGCGGCGTATCTGCATAGTAAGGCACCGCCATATTGCAGGCAATGGCAAACTCGATTACCGATACCAGAATCACCGGTATGGAGATGGACTTGAAGGTGAGCAGGATAATCAGGAAGATGGCTCCAATGGAAATATAATTTACGTTGGCCAAATCCACATTGGTCACATCTGTCAAATCCTTCATCAGAGGTGCCTCGCCGATGACCATGCCTCCTTTCTGATAACCTTTCACAATCTGATCCAGAGCATGAATCTGCTCGTTGGACTCATCCGTGGCTGAAGCATAGTCAGAACAGATAAACTCCAATTCATAATTGTCCGTCTTCAGCATCCCCCGCACATCCTCAGGTATCATATAATCCGGAAGATTGGGTCCGAAGAGGGCATCCAGTCCCAGCACCCACTTGACCCCCTTCACATCCTTCATCTCCCCAATCATCGCATTCTTTTCCTTGGCAGTCAATCCATCCTCCAAAAGCACCATATGCACAGAACTCATATCAAAGTGCTCCTTTAACTTCTCATTTGCCTCAGAGCTGGGAATATCTTTTGGCAGGGAGGTGTCAAGGTTATAGTAAATCTCATAATTGCTATTTCCGTATGCCGCCGGGAATAAAATCACAGCGAATAGCACCAGCGCAATCCAATGATGCTTGATGATAAACTTGGAAACCCCGTCCAGCGACGGAATCAAATTCTTGTGACTGGTCTTTTCTATGGCTCCGTCAAAAGTTAATATCATAGCTGGAAGCACTGTGACGCAAGCAAGCACGCCAATTACCACGCCCTTAGACATCACAATTCCGATATCCGTACCTAATTTAAAAGTCATAAAGCACAGAGCCACAAAACCTGCAATCGTGGTTACAGAACTGCTGGATACGGACTTAAATGTATTGGAGATAGCATGAGCCATGGCTCGCTTCTTATCTCCGGGATAACGCTCCTTATTCGCCTCAAAGCTCTCCAGCAGGAAAATGGAGTAATCCATGGTCACCGCCAGCTGCAGCACAGCCGCCAGAGCCTGAGTAATATAAGAAATCTCTCCCATGAAGAAATTACTTCCCAGATTCAGCACAATAGATATGCCGATGGTTGCCAGGAATATCAGCGGCGCCACGATGGAATCCATGGTAATCAGCAGCACGAGCAAACTCAGCACCGAAGCAACCGCCACATAGATCGGCATCTCCTCCAGAGCCAGATTCTTAATATCCGTCACCACGCCGGACATGCCGCTGGCATAGACGCTCTTCCCCACGGTGGAGCGAATTTCCTCAATGGCATCCATGGTACTGTCCTCCGAAGTAGTTCCATCAAAAAATGCAATCATCATCGTGGCATTGCCGTTGAAAAAGGCATCCCGCAAATCTTTGGGAAGCATCTCCACCGGAACTCTGGTATCCAGCATGTCGTCATACCAGAGCACATCCTTCACGTGGTCAATCTTTTCCACCTGCTCCTCCAGCTTTGACACATCCTTCATCTCCATGTCCTCCACGACAATCATGGAGAAGGCGCCCATTCCGAACTCATCCACCATCACATCCTGCCCCTCCACCGTCTCCAGAGACTTGGGCAGATAGCTGAGCACGTCGTAATTGACGCGGGTGGAAATATAGCCAATCCCCGCCGGAATCAATAGGATTACTGTCAATAGCAGAATCAGATTCTTATGCTTCGTAATCCATTTACCCACATTAATCATTGTCATTCTTCCTTTCTTAACATTGTTTTGCTACAAAAATGACCAGCAGTCATTTTTACTATATGCTACTATACACCAAAAATGACCACTGGTCAATATTTTTTTTAATATTTATGATAAAAAGTTTATTATCATCAAAAAAGCCCTGATTTACGGGCATCCAAATAAGCGTCAATATCCTTTCGCAATTGGGAACGCTTTCCCGTTCCGTTAAAGAGCTTTTTTATAGGTTCAATGACTAAAAGCATGCCATTTGCCGTCTCATAAGAAAGTCTGATATGAAAATAATTAACTTGTTCTATTATCGCAAAAAAATACAGTAAAATTCCAACAATGATTCCAGATAAATCTTCATTAGCAAGAACTGCTATGATAAATACTGGCAGGTAGGCAGTTAATAAAATCACATT
>CASGVX010000036.1 GCA_949346185.1 uncultured Lachnospiraceae bacterium | reverse complement strand
AGCTCCTTCCATATTTCGGGAATCTGAAAGTGTGCGACATTGACACCATCAAGGTCCGCAAATGGCAGAACGAGTTGATTTCATACCGGGACGACAAGGGGAAGCCATTCTCCCAGACCTACTTGAAAACCGTGAACAACCAGCTCTCCGCCCTCATGAACTATGCCGTAGCCCATTACCAGCTGGCCTCCAACCCATGCAAGGCAGCGGGAAGCATGGGGAAAAGCAATGCTGATGAAATGCGCATCTGGACGCAGGAGCAGTACGAGCAATTTTCCAAGGCCATACAGAAATCATCTGTAAAGCTGGCCTTTGACGTGCTGTTCTACACCGGCATGCGTTCCGGGGAGCTTCTTGCACTCACCCCTGCAGACATCCTTCCCACGAAGCGGATCGATATCAACAAGAACTATGCGAAGGTGCAGGGGCAGGAGCTATTCCTTGAGCCAAAGACGCCGAAGGCCAAGCGATGCATAGCAATCCCGGATTTCCTGTACGATGACATTCGGGAATATATATCAAAACTTTATGGCATCGAAAAAGGGGACAGGATATTCTATTTCACGAAATCCGCCCTGGATAAGGAAATCAAAAGAGTTGCAGAGAAGGCCGGACTGCCTCCCATAAGGGTCCACGACCTCCGGCACTCGCACGCAAGCATGCTGATCGAGCTCGGGTTTTCCCCGCTGGAGATTGCCGACCGCCTGGGGCACGAATCCGTAAAGACCACGCTTGACACCTATTCCCACCTGTATCCGGACAAGGATCAGCAACTGGCCGACAGGTTGAATCAGTTTCGCCAGATGCCGCCAAATGAAGAAATCACTTGAAACTCCCTGCTGATTATGGTATATTATGTATAAGAAAAGCACCCACTCCAAGGGTGGATGCCTCTCGATTGTGGAAATGCTCTATCGAGCACCGCCTAACCTGTTGGCAGACAGGTTAGGCATTTTTATTTCTTCTTACTTCTCTTATCGAGAAAGGTCAGAAACGCAACAATCAAACTTCCAAAGGATATCAGCAAGCTAATAATCCCGATGAATATTAAAATAATATCTGCAGTTCTCATGATACGCACCTCCCTTCCTATGTATTCCGGCAAGCCGGTCATTGGCTCGGGAGGCTGCCGCCCCTGTCATGGGCACTTTTCCGCAATTAGAATTTTATCACAGTTCGATGGGAATTACAATGATATCCTTTTTGAGTAGTGAAAGTAATCGACTCTATTTATCGACATCATATTAACATCACAGAGCAAAGTAAAAGACTGGAAAGCACTGATTTTACGCACTTTCCAGTCCAAATGTCCCCTATTCGAACTCTATCGTCCCCGGCGGCTTACTCGTCAAATCATACATCACCCGGTTAACCCCCTTGACTTCATTTATGATCCTCCCCATCACCTTCTGCAAGACCTCCCAAGGAATTTCCGCACTCTCTGCCGTCATAAAATCAATGGTATTCACCGCACGAAGCGCAACTGCATAGTCATATGTCCGCTCATCCCCCATCACGCCCACGGAGCGCATATTCGTAAGGGCAGCAAAATACTGACCGATGCTGCGGTCAAGTCCTGCGTTGGCAATCTCTTCCCGGTAAATGGCATCTGCGTCCTGAACGATGCGAACCTTCTCCGCAGTTACTTCTCCAATAATGCGGATACCCAGCCCCGGTCCCGGAAATGGCTGGCGAAATACCAGATATTCCGGAATCCCCATCTCCAAGCCCGCCTTGCGCACCTCATCCTTGAACAAGTCGCGCAACGGCTCGATAATCTCTTTAAAGTCCACATACTCTGGCAAACCGCCCACATTGTGGTGAGACTTAATCACTGCGGACTCGCCGCCCAAGCCGCTTTCCACCACATCCGGATAGATCGTTCCCTGCACAAGGAAATCTACCGTGCCAATTTTTTTCGCCTCTTCCTCAAATACACGGATAAATTCCTCACCGATGATTTTACGCTTCTCCTCCGGCTCCGTAACGTCTGCCAATTTATTATAATAACGCTCCTGAGCATTGATGCGGATAAAATTTAAGTCATATTGGCCTTCCGACCCGAAGACTGCTTCCACTTCATCTCCCTCGTTCTTGCGCAGAAGGCCATGATCCACGAACACGCAGGTCAGCTGCTTGCCGATAGCCTTCGCCAGCATCACTGCTGCCACTGAAGAATCCACACCTCCGGATAAGGCGCACAGCACTTTGCCGTCACCAACTTTCTGGCGAATTTCCTTGATAGAATTTTCCACAAAGGAATCCATGCGCCAAGTGCCCGCACAACCGCACACATTTCGCACGAAATTATAAATCATTTTCGTCCCCTCAGGCGTGTGGAGAACCTCTGGATGAAATTGAATCACATACAAGCCTTTTTCTTTATTTTCAGCAGCAGCAACCGGACAGTCCGCCGTATGCGCAGTAATTTCAAATCCAGGTGCCACTTGGGAAATATAGTCAAAATGGCTCATCCAGCAAATTGTCTTCTCAGATACATCCGCAAAAAGAGGGGATGTTTTTTTCACAATGACTTCTGTTTTTCCATATTCACTCACAGGAGCATTTTCCACTTTTCCCCCTAAAATATGCTGCATCAACTGGGCGCCATAGCACAGTCCCAAAACCGGTATGCCCAGTTCAAATAACTCTCTCTGATATGTAGGAGCATCCTTTTCAATACAGCTATTCGGTCCTCCGGTTAAAATAATTCCTTTAGGATTCATAGCCTTAATCTGCTCCAAATCAGTGCGATAGGAATAAATTTCACAGAATACATTACATTCTCTCACGCGCCGAGCCACCAGCTGATTATACTGCCCTCCAAAATCAACGACAATCACTTTTTCCTGAACCATAACTTCCTCCATTTGTTACTATTCACAGCCATTCTTTTTCACAGCCATTCATGCCCTTCTGGAATAGCCTTGCAGCCTATGCCCTGACACGAGTTCCTAACGGCATCAAAACTGCACTCCGCTTTATACCAAGCAGATATCCACCAAATGTGCTGCACCTCTGCTAACGCTGCCATATCTATCTTATGATGGGATAACAACAACTTATTTCTCATTATAAAATAATCAGCCACACCTGTCTAGCAAAACTTTCAAGTCAATTGCTGCCTATTTCCCACTCCTCTTATTGCTTGACCCTTCTCAAAACCTCTCCAATAGCCACCCCCAGCAACGAAGGCACCAGAGAAAACAGGCACATGCTCCAGTCCAAACCATTCCAAGAACTCCATTTTCCGTTACTTATGACATTGGCCAATGTAAAGGTAAGAAATTCCAGCAGCATTTCCAGCAAGCCCAATATAACAGGGACAACGTATCGGATTCTCTCCCTTCCCATGCCGTACATCACAGACACTACCATCGCACTGACCGGGAGAAGTACGTAAAATGCTCCCAAGGAATAAATTGCTTCATTCCCCGTCAATGATCCCATCCAAAACCAACAGAACAACGCCGCCCAAACTGCTAAATATATAATCAATCCCACATTTTTCTCCAATGCCCGCCGCATTGCTATAATCCTCCTCTCTATAATACCGTTTATCATGATATTATCCAAATTCTAATGCCATTTTATCATGACACTCCAATATTCCAATCTCGTTTGACATGATGCTTCCCATGCTCCAATGCCATTTTATCATGATACTCCAATATTCCAATCTCATTTGACATGACGCTTCCCAAACCGCAATACCGTTCTTTCAATACCGGCAACTCACATGGCATCCGCCAAATACGTCTCCATGCATTCCCGCAACTGCTGAAACTGTTGTCTAGTTTTTGGATTGTCCGAGGAAAATTTCAATAGCCTATGCAGATATCCCTGCTCTTCCACTATTCTCCTGCTCTCAGAATATACCAATTCAAATACCAGTGCAGCATGTCCTACAATATTGTCAACGCAAGTCTTCTTAGTGCTGCGCAGGATGGCATGACGATCAAAAAACTGCCGCATCACCGTCTCTGTCACCTCGGCATGGCGAAGTTCCTCGGTAGTCACATTATAAATCACTTGAATGGGTACTTCCTGATTCACCTTCAAGATATCCACTTTGTCCGCATCCCGCAAAATATCGCAAAACATTCTCGTACGGCTATCCAATCCATCCTCCACCCGGAATGCGCTGTGATTCCAAATAGCCTTATAAATAATAAAAGTACTTTCATTTGCTCCCGCATGCTTCCCGGCAAAATATTCAGGATGATTTATACTATCCTCCTTCTCCGGAACAATTTCTATATAATCCTCCAACCTTCCCTGATTAAAAAGGATTTCTATAGCATAATGCGCATGATCAATGCTGTCCGCATCAGAAAAAGTCCCATATTGGCGCAGCTGTTCAAATCTCCCCACGTCATGGAGCATTCCCAGAAGCCATGCCAAATCCACATCCCGTATCGGCAAATTCAAACTTCTGGCAATCCGGTCGCACAGCGCCGCCACCCGATATGTATGGTCTATCTTTAACTTAATCTTGCCATCCGAGGCATCATAATGACTGGCATACTCCGCAAAGGAATCCATTACCCTCCGTCTATCTATTTCCATAAAAAACCATGCCTTTCCATATCCTGCAATGATATCGCAGACGCAATGTTCGCACAGCAAGCATTGCTATTCACAACTTCCTATGTACGGCATCCTATTTTCCCGGAATAAATCTGGCAATCCTTCCCGCAAATTCATTAAAGTTCTGCGTCTGAAGAATCACCTTGCCAGGTCCCGTCAATTTGGTCAGGAAAAGCCCCTCGCCGCCCAAGAAGATATTTTTCAAGCCCTTCACTGTCTCTATCTCGTAGGCGACTGTCTTCTCAAATCCAACCACATTTCCAGTATCGACCTTGATAACCTCCCCCGGCGCTAATTCTTTAATCACCTTGTCACCATCAATCTCTAGAAACACCATTCCCTGACCAGAAATATCCTGCAGGATAAATCCTTCGCCGCCGAAAAAACCTGCGGAGAATTTCTTAGTAAACGTGACATTTAGATTCACTCCCGGCTCCGCACAGAGAAAGGCGCCTTTCTGGCATATCAGGCCGCCGCATTCGCCGATATTCACAGGCAGAATCTCGCCCGCCACAGTGGATGCAAAGGCAATCATCGCCCCCGGCGCCTTGGCTGTATAGTTTGCCATAAACATAGACTCGCCAGCAAACATGCGCCCCACGCCTTTTAGAATCCCCCCATTGGTATTGGTATTCATTTCAATCCCTTCCGACATCCAAGCCATACCTCCTGACTGGGTATACATGGACTCCCCTGCCCTGTCAAAAAGTACCTCCACCGCCGGCATTGTGCTTCCAATTACTTTATACTGCATAGTTCCTCCTTCCAGCACGCTGTGCTTCTTTTTCATTTTACACAAGATTCTTCAACGATATTATTACTTCGGCAGCTAAGGGACTGTTAAAAAATAACTTTGCATTTTGCGTAAGCTGGAATTTTCATCTGCAAGGCGGAGGAGGAAGTCGTAGCGGGCTACGGCGACTGACAACAACGCAGCAGATGGAGATTCCAGCAAGCAAAATGTGAAGACTTATTTCTTAACAGTTCCTAAATATCGCAATATTTATTCGCCTAAATTTCCAGCTGCATTCTGCCGAAAGCCTCGATGCAGCGCCACTACATCTACGTTTATGGCAGATGCATCCGTCATTTATGCTTCGCAAGATCTTGTGATATTTAACTTTTGAAGTAATACAGGCATTACAGTTTGAATTATAGCACATAATCCAATAAGATACCAAGATAAAGTTTGCATAATACAGAAAGCAGGTGCCAAACGATCGTATTCCCAGCCATTCATCTCATCATGCGATAGACCCCGACCGATGACGCAAAACAGCTTTCTTTCGGCATCGGTTGCCACTAATGTAACTCGTCTATCTTATGATGGAATGAACCGCAACCCGATCATAAGGCATCCTGCTTTCTATAACCCCATCTTTATTCCTGTCAGCGCAAGAGAAGCATAGGATCCACAGTCTCCTTCCCCTCTTTTACCTGCAAATATAAATTACTTCCCTCTTCCGCATAATATTTTGTTGGCTTGGCAATCTTTCCAATCGTCTGCCCCTCTTTTACATCATCATCCTTTTTGACAGACACATCTTTTAACTGTCCATAGATAACTGTATACTCGTCCCCTATTTCCATCGTGACCATCTGCCCCAGTTCATCGTCCTTGGTGACCGAGACCACTCGCCCGCTGGCAGCGGCCTTCACCGCAGTGCCCTCCTTTGCGCCAATCACCAGCCCCGGATTATATTTGTACTGTGCCAGCGTTTTAAAATAGATTGTCTTGCTCATACTATATTTCATCAAAACGTCACCTTTTACCGGCCACAGCAAACCCTTTTCTTCATTAAATGTATACTTCTTTGCTGCATTTGCAGAAGCCGGCTTGGCCGCCTTAGATTTGGCCTTCTGGGCTGCCACTTTCGCTGCCGCCTCCTTTTTTGCCTTCTCAGCCTTCGCTTTCGCTAATGCCTTTGCTTTCTTCGCCTCTTCCTTCGCAACCTTCATTGGCGACTTCTCCGGCGTTGGAACAGCGGTAGGCATAGGCGTTATATTGGCATTCGCCTGAGCAGACTGCTCCTCTGCGCTGTCCCCCGTCGGACTGCTTTCCGGCATTTCCGTCGCTATTTCTGCCAGCATTTTATCTGCACCATTTTTTCCGTTCTTCTGATAAAATACCACACCTGCCGCCATCACCCCCACCAAAAGTACACAGGCTGAAAAATAAAAACCTTTTGACTTCCACCAGGATTCCTTTTCCTCAAACATATGCGCATTCCTCCATTTCATTTTCATTAAAATATGTCTGGTATTAGTCTTGACAGATAATCTTCTTTTATTCACTGGAATTTATAGGAATCCAGCGGCACATCAGTAACCACGCCGGGCATTCCTGCTGAAGAAATATTTGCCCAGCAGGAAAGTGCATATCAGACATTTTTAAAACAGGCAATAGAGCAAAATCCACATTTCATCCAGCAATTCTGGAGGCAAAATCTATCTGCAGAAGATTTAAAATCCTTTCCTCAATTTCATATGCAGAGTGGTCTATGCTATGAAAACATGGGGATTGTTGACAGGATGATGATGAAAGGGGCAACGGCCATGATGAAAAATAAGAAAGAAAAAAACTCCTCAAGACAGGGAGTTTGAACAGGAAATCAGAAAGTCCTACGATATTTCCTCAAAAGAATATATTATGCCTTTAGTTCATTACTATCTACAACAATAAATTACTATCGCAGTCGAGAAAGATGAGAAAAAATGTACAAATAGGAATTGCGTTAGATGCTATCTGCCTCATATGAAACAAAATATAAAAATTGCCTTATGATGGATTAGGCCGATTACTTCTATACATATGATAAATCGGAATAGAACGGAGAACGTCATGATTCCTAATATTGCAACCGCCTAAGGCTCCCCTTTCCAAACTCGTATTCCGGGGTAGAAAAGGGATAGGATATCTCGTCCACATAGTACCATGGATCATCTTCTCTGGCAGGATTTTTCAATAAATGAAATTCCTGTGCCGGCATATATCCCTGCCCCAGCAAAAACGCCTTTCTCCCTGCTTCATCTTCGCAAACATCTACCACCATCACAACATGGCCCGGACTTCCCGCCTTCAAAAAAATATCTCCCACATCCAGTTTGGAGAGGCTGATTTTTTGGGATTCCTCCTTCAGAGAAAGGGTACTGGCATAGGCAAATACCATCCGAAGATATTTTTTAAAGTTCCCATAGGAGCCGTCTGCTGTGCCGCCGGACACCCAGGAAGAACCCCTGCCTCCCGTCTGGATTCGGTAACCCCTGCGCCATTTTTCATATTCTGCCTGAAAGCCATCCACAAATCGGAAAGAAATACGTTCCCGCTGCCCGGAATGCCAAAAATACTCTGCATATACCCGTATGACGGAATCAGCACACTGCTGTAAATCTTCCTTTTCCATGGGAAGCTTGAAGACTGCCGCATGGGCATCCTGATTCCATTTTTCTTCGCCATTATACAACAGCACTGGCTTTCCGTGCTTTTTAAGAGGATATCCCCGCAAAAAGGCAGTCAGGCTGCCGGACTTGGCCTGTTTCCGCTGGTAGCCGAATGGCGGCTGGATTCTTTGTTCCAAGGTTTTTCCGGTACGGTTAATAAGCTGCGCCGACCTCGGAGCAGATGACTCCTTACGCTCATCCTTCTCTGAAAGCGCAGCTTCCTCTTCCCTGCTTTTTCGATCTGGCTGCTCTCGGAGAGTTTTTTGATTGTACTGATCTGATAATAGCCACGGTACATGGATTGCCGCAACAGCAACCGCTATAAATACACATGCTGCGGCAATGCAAAGCATTCTCTTCTGTCTATGATGTTTCTTCATCCATTCCTCCCTCGCTTCAAGCCATAGGAAATCTTCATTTCTTTTCCACGCCCAAGGTCACTTTCTCCCCATTGATATTCCACTCCTTGGTAAAGCCTGCTGCCCCATCATATGCCATCTCGTCAGCCAGCACGTCTCCCATGATGGAGGGTTCATTTTTCTGCACAATCTCCCGAACCTTCTCATTGTCCTGCATGGACACCCGGATATGATCCATCACCTCGAAACCGGCATCCTTCCGCATGGTCTGAATCTTACTGATGACCTCCCTGACAAAGCCCTCTTCCAAAAGTTCCGGCGTCAGGTTGGTATCCAGCACCACCGTCACCCCATGGTCAGTATCAGAAATATATCCCTCCATCTGCGCTGCCTCGATAAGCAAATCCTCCTCAGAGAGAGCCTCATCGCTGCCCTCCACCTGAATCGTCAGCGTTCCCTTATCCTTCAATTCTGCCATCGCCTTCTGGCCATCCAGATTCGCAAGGATTTCCTTCACTGCATTGATATTTTTTCCAAAGCGGCGACCCAGCGTCTTTAACTGTGGTTTGAAATTATATGTGGTAAGGTTGCTTACATCCTCTGTCAGCTCTGCCTCCTTCACATTCAGCTCATCCTTGATAATATCCATGTAGAACTGGGAAAGTTCCTCCTCTGCCTTGACAAACATCTTGCCAATGGGCTGGCGGTTCTTGATATTGGCAGTATTCCGGCATGCCCGTCCTAAGACCACCGCCTCTAGGACAACTTCCATGTCCGCTTCTAATTTTGCATCAATCCACGCTTCCTCCACTGCCGGGAAGTCACAGAGATGGACGCTCTCCGGCGCATTTTCGTCAATGGAGCACACCAGATTGCGGTAGATATCCTCCGTCATGAAAGGAATCATAGGCGCTGCCGCCTTGGAAATCGTCACCAGCGCAGTGTACAGCGTCATATAGGCATTGATTTTATCCTGCTCCATGCCCTTCGCCCAGAAACGATCCCGGCACCTTCTCACATACCAGTTGCTCATCTCGTCCACAAATTCCTGCAATGCCCTTGCCGTCTCAGGAATCTTATAGGCAGCCAGATTCTCATCCACCGTCTTCACCGTGCTATGAAGCTTCGACAGCAGCCACTTATCCATCACCGCCAATTTATCGTATTCCAAAGCATATTTCGTGGCATTAAACCCATCAATATTGGCATACAGCACAAAGAACGCATAGGTATTCCACAGCGTGCCCATGAATTTCCGCTGTCCCTCCTGCACCGCCTTTCCATGAAAGCGGTTGGGCAGCCAAGGTGCGCTATTTACATAGAAATACCAGCGGATGGCATCCGCACCATAGTTTTCCAACGCCTCGAAGGGATCCACAGCGTTACCCTTTGATTTACTCATTTTCTGCCCATTCTCATCCTGCACATGGCCCAGCACAATCACATTCTCATAAGGCGCTTTATTGAAGAGCAGCGTGGACTCCGCCATCAGGGAATAGAACCACCCCCGGGTCTGATCCACCGCCTCGGAGATAAACTGAGCCGGGAACTGCTGCTCAAATAACTCTTTATTTTCAAAAGGATAATGGTGCTGTGCAAAGGGCATGGCACCGCTGTCAAACCAGCAGTCAATCACCTCCGGCACTCGCCGCATCACCTTGCCGCAGTCAGGACAGACAAAGGTCACCTCGTCGATATAGGGACGGTGCAGCTCCACCTTGGCATGCTCCGGGTTGCCGGTGCGCTCGGCCAGTTCTGCCCGGCTGCCGATGGATTCCTGCCTGCCGCATCCATCGCACTCCCAGATATTCAGCGGCGTTCCCCAATAGCGGTTTCTGGAAATGCCCCAGTCCTGAATATTCTCCAGCCAATTTCCAAAGCGACCGGTGCCGATGGAATCCGGAATCCAGTTCACTGTATTGTTATTCCGCACCAAATCATCCCGCACCTCCGTCATCTTGATAAACCAAGATTCTCTCGCATAATAGATCAGCGGAGTATCGCATCTCCAGCAGTGGGGATAATCATGCTCGAACTTCGGTGCTGCAAAAAGTTTTTCCCTGGCTTCCAAATCTTTCAGGACCTCTATGTCAGCCTTCTTCACAAACAGCCCGGCAAAGGGAGTCTCCTCGCTCATCTCACCCTTCTCCGTCACAAATTGCACGAAAGGAAGATCATATTTCCTGCCCACATTGGCATCATCCTCGCCAAAGGCCGGCGCAATGTGCACGATGCCAGTACCGTCAGACATGGTAACATAACTGTCACAGGTCACGAAAAAGCCCTTCTTATGCTGCTTATCCGCCCGCTCCTTGGCACACTGGAAAAGCGGCTCGTACTCCTTATACTCCAAATCCTTGCCCGCATAAGTTTCCAGCACTTCATAAGCCTTCACGCCATTCTCTTCATCTGCCAGTCTTCCCAGCACGCTGTCCAGAAGAGCCTCTGCCAGATAATAGGTATAGCCGTCTGCTGCCTTCACCTTCACATACGAATCCTCCGGATTCACGCACAGCCCCACATTGGAAGGCAGCGTCCAAGGCGTGGTGGTCCATGCCAGGAAAAAGGCATCCTCCCCCACTACTTGGAAACGCACGATGGCAGAACGCTCCTTGACTAATTTATATCCCTGCGCCACCTCCTGAGCGGAGAGGGGCGTTCCACAGCGAGGGCAATAAGGCACAATCTTAAAGCCCTTGTACAGCAGCTTCTTGTCCCAGATCTCTTTCAATGCCCACCATTCGGACTCAATAAAATTATCATCATAGGTCACATAGGGATTATTCATATCTGCCCAGAACCCCACTGTCCCGGAGAAATCCTCCCACATGCCCTTATATTTCCACACAGACTCCTTGCACTGCTTGATAAAAGGCTCCATGCCATATTCTTCAATCTGATCCTTGCCATCCAGTCCCAGAAGCTTCTCCACCTCCAGTTCCACCGGAAGTCCATGGGTATCCCATCCAGCCTTTCTCGGCACCATATACCCCTTCATCGTCTTATACCTAGGAATCATATCCTTTATGACCCGGGTCAGCACATGGCCAATGTGGGGCTTTCCGTTTGCCGTGGGCGGCCCGTCATAAAATGTATAGACCGGCTTCCCCTCCCTAGCTTTCATTGACTTTTCAAAAATCTTCTGGTTGCGCCAAAACTTTCCCACATTCTTTTCCCTCTGGACAAAGTTCAAATCCGTAGATACTTTTTCGTACATGTTCTTCCTTCCTTTCCTTTTTGCCACTGCTGTTCACAATCATTCATTTCCCAAGCAATCATCCCAATGACTGTGCATGGCAGCCACTTAGATCAACTATAAAGTCAAGAAGGCTTTCGCCCAAACAGGACGAAAGCCGAAGCTTCATGATA
>CASGVX010000035.1 GCA_949346185.1 uncultured Lachnospiraceae bacterium | reverse complement strand
ACTCTTGCGTTATGTATTCAATGGCTTTGACCAGCCCGGACGGTATATTTATATTAGGGACGACGGCAGCAAGGATTACTGGTCCGCCTCATGGCAGCCCGTGGGCAAGCCTTTGTCTAAGTATAAGAGCGAGTGCCGTCATGGTCTGGGATATACTAAGATGATTGCGGATTACAGCGGGATTCATTCAGAGGTTTCATATTATGTTCCGTTGAATAAGTGCTATGAGGTATGGAGCATGTGCCTGTCTAATGCGTCCCAGAATGAGAGGAAATTAACTGTCACGGGATATGCGGAGTTTACCAATAATGATAACTATGAGCAGGATCAGGTGAATTTGCAATATTCCCAGTATATTACAAAGTCTGTATTTCGAGAAAACAGGATATGCCAAATAGTCCATGGCAATTTGGACGAGATAGGAGAGGGTCAAGAAGTCGATGGCAAAAAGGTTACGGAGCGGTTTTTTGGCATGGAAGGGCAAAAGGTATCTTCCTACTGCGGGGATAGGGAAGCCTTTCTGGGACGGTACCATGGATATGGAGATCCGGCAGGCGTGATTCGAGGAGAATTGGATGGAGAACTTCATTATAATGAGAATGGATGTGGTGCTCTTTCCAGTGCCATGGTGCTGGCTCCCGGGGAGACGAAAAGGATTGTATTTATTTTGGGAATGAAGGATGACGCAGAGGCAGAAATGATTTTGAAGAGATATCACAATCCGGAAGAAGTTTGCAGTAAGGAATTGGACGAATTGAGGGATTATTGGCATCAGAAACTTTCTCACTTTCAGATTAAGACGCCCAGCAAAGAGTTTGATACTATGGTCAATATCTGGAATGCCTATAATTGCTTTATGACATTCATCTGGTCCCGAGCCGCTTCCTTTGTTTACTGTGGGTTGAGGAATGGGTACGGATATCGGGATACGGTGCAGGATATCCAGGGAATCATTCACTTGGAACCAGATATGGCTTTGGAAAAGATTCGCTTTATGCTTTCAGCTCAGGTTCACCATGGAGCAGGGCTGCCCCTTGTGAAATTTACCCATCATCCGGGACATGAGAACACGCCGGAGGATTCTGCGTATGCAGAGGAGACGGGACATCCAGAGTACCGGGCGGACGATGCCCTATGGCTGTTCCCTACCGTTTATAAATATATCGCCGAATCAGGGAATCTCTCTTTTATTGACGAAGTGATTCCCTTTGCCAATAAGGGCGAGGGCACGGTGTATGAGCATTTAAAGCGTGCCATTGACTTTTCCCTCAATCATTTGGGGATTCATGGAATGCCTGCGGGATTATATGCGGACTGGAACGACTGTCTCAGACTGGGAAAGGAGGGAGAATCAACTTTCGTAGCCTTTCAGTTTTATTATGCCCTGTCGGTGATGAAAGATTTTGCAGAATACAAGGGGGATGGGGAATACATTGAAAAACTGGTGGCAATTCAGGATAAAATGGGAAAACTGATACAGGAGCTATGCTGGGATCAGGATCGGTTTATCCGAGGATTTACAGAGGGGGGAGAGGTGATTGGGAACCGGGAAGGGCTAGAGGCGAATATGTGGCTGAACCCCCAGAGCTGGTCTGTTATAAGCGGATTGGCCACGGATGAGCAGGCTGATTTGGTTCTGGACAAGGTCTATGAGCGCTTGAATACGGAGTATGGGCTTCTCTTGATGGATCCGCCATATCACCAAAATGCTTTTGATGGCGCTCTTGCCGTAATCTATAATCAGGGAGTGAAGGAAAATGCGGGGATTTTTTCCCAGTCCCAGGGATGGATCATCCTTGCGGAAGCCTTGCGGGGCAATGGAGCCCGGGCGTTTCAGTATTTCATGGAAAATGCTCCTGCGGCTCAGAATGACAGGGCGGAAATCCGAAGGCTGGAGCCTTATTGCTATGGACAGTTTACCGAGGGGACGGCAAGCCCTCATTTTGGGCGTTCCCATGTGCATTGGCTGACGGGAACGGCATCCACTGTCATGGTAGCCTGCGTGGAGGGAATCTTAGGCATGCGTCCTGATTTCAATGGATTGCGCATTGCTCCCTCTATTCCGAAAGAGTGGGACGGTTTTGACATAGAAAAAGATTTCAGGGGGAAGCATTTGCATATTGCTGTCAGGAATCCGGGACATGTGGAATCAGGATGCAAGGCGATGTTTGTGAATGGGGTTGAAATGCAGGATGCATTTATTCCGGAAGAACTGATGACGCAGGAGACGGATATTGAATTATTGATGTCGTAATCGTCATATCCTGCACGCTATATATGTCATTGTTATGATATAATTGTAATTATTTTTGTATATTGTTGCATGCAGCAAAGATATAATAATGTCAGATTAATGAGGATGTTGCTATTCACAGCCATTCATTCTCTCATGCGATAGATCCGCTGCCTTGCGGTATCAGTTGCTGCTGACACGACTTTGTCTATCTTATGATGGGATGAACAGTTTCCACGAACCATGTCTTGAAGATAGCCAGAATCTTATGTGCAAGCATAACGATTCTATTCTTTTTCCGGATATGATTGTGAATAGTTACATGGGGACAACATATCCTTAGAAAAACAAATTTATAGGAGGTAAGAAGTTATGAAGAAGAAATTACTCAGTATGTTGCTTGCTTCGTCTATGGTAGCAGGCGCTTTGTCCGGCTGCGGCTCGCCTGCATCGGATGAAGGCGGGAAGAAGGTGCTCAATATCTGGTGCTGGAATGACGAATTTCAAAGTCGCTTCAATGATTACTATCCAGAAGTGAAATCTGTTGCGAAAGACAAGTCAACCACCACGTTGAAAGATGGCACCACGGTGAAGTGGACCATTCATCCCAATAAGGACAATGTGTACCAGAACAAGCTGGACGAGGCTTTGAAGGTACAGGCGGACGCTGCGGCTGATGAAAAGATTGACATGTTCTTGATTGAGGCTGACTATGCGCTGAAATATGTGGACGCAGATGCGGATGTTGCCATGCCCCTTACAGATGTGGGGCTTAGTGAGCAGGATCTTGCTGACCAGTATCAGTACACGAAGGATATTGTTACAGATGCAAAGGGACAGCAGAGGGCGACTTCCTGGCAGGCTGCACCGGGACTGTTTGCATATAGGCGCTCTATAGCGAAGGCAGTTCTGGGTACAGATGAGCCTGAGAAAGTTCAGGCGGCATTGTCAGACTGGCAGAAATTCAGCGACGTGGCATCGAAGGCAAAGGAAAAGGGGTATCAGATGCTTTCCGGCTATGATGATTCCTTCCGGGTATTTTCCAATAACGTGGAGAAGCCATGGGTGGAAGGTACTACGGTAACGGTTGACAAAAATATCATGAACTGGATTGAGCAGACAAAGACCTTTACTGATCGGGGATATAATAATAAGACTTCCCTTTGGGATGATACCTGGGCAAAGGATCAGGGCGTGGGTGCGAAAGTATTTGGATTCTTCTATTCCACATGGGGCATTAACTTTACCCTTGTTGCCAATGCCGGCGAGGAAGGCAAGGGAGACTGGGCGACATGCAATGGCCCTCAGCCCTATTACTGGGGTGGCTCATGGCTTGTGGCGGCAAACGGAACAGACAATGTAGATACCATTAAGGATATCATGCTCAAGCTTACTTGTACTAAGGATATCATGAAAGAGATGACCCTGAATCAGGAAATTCAGGATTATACGAATACTGTTTCCGGCATGAAGGAGATTGCCGAGTCTTCTAGTTTTAAGTCAGAATTTCTGGGAGGGCAGAACCATGTGGCTCTGTTTGCCGATGTGGCTCCCAAGATTGATATGAGCAATGTATCTCCTTATGACCAGGGATGCAACGAGAAGATTCAGAACGCCTTCCGAGATTACTTTAATGGAAATGTTGATTTTGATACTGCTAAGAAAAACTTTGAAGCGGCAATCAAGGAAGTATATCCCGATATTAAAGAAGTTGTGTGGCCTGAGTGATGAAGATTTCTGGGGGAGGGGGCGAGCGATGCGTTCGCCCCCCTGATATGGAAAGGGATGATATGGATGAAAGAAAAGAATTCTAAGAAGAAAGTAAATTATGCAAAATGGGGATATATCTTTATTCTGCCTTTTTTTGTGACATTCTTTATATTTTCCTTTATTCCGCTGGTAGATACGATTCGTTATAGTTTTTTTGAGTATTATCGCTCGGGATTGAAGGAAATAGGGCCGAATTTCGTGGGACTGCATAATTTTAAGGAACTTTTCACCACGGATTTGCCAAAGTATGCGTCAAATACATTTATACTTTGGATTATAGGATTTATCCCGCAAATCATCGTGTCGCTTCTGCTGGCGGCATGGTTTACGGATACCAGGCTAAAAATACGGGGAAAGCAGTTTTTCAAGGTGGTGATTTACCTTCCCAACCTGATCATGGCGGCTGCATTTTCCATGTTGTTTTTCACATTGTATTCGGACAGCGGGCCAATCAATTCATTTCTCGTAGGCCATGGCTTTGTTGATGGCCCGATTAGATTTATGGCCACGGTGGGAGGCACTAGGGGACTGATTGGCTTGATGAATTTCTTAATGTGGTTTGGCAGCACGACGATTATGCTCATGGCGGCGGTGATGGGAATCAATCCCTCGCTGTTCGAGGCAGCAGAGTTGGACGGATGCACCCACAGGCAGATTTTCTTTAAGATTACATTGCCGCTAATTAAGCCGGTTCTTGGGTATACGTTGATTACATCATTGATTGGCGGACTGCAGATGTTTGATGTGCCTCAGATTTTGACGGATGGCGCAGGAACGCCGGACAGGACGTCCATGACGCTGATTATGTATTTGAACAGTCATTTGAGCAGCAAGAATTATGGCATGGCTGGAGCACTTTCTGTATGTCTATTTATTGTCAGTGCGGCTCTATGCTTCTTAGTATATAAGTTTATGAATTCCAACGATTTGGATGGCTCGAAGGCTGCTGCCAAGAAGGCAAAGCGTGAGAGAAAGGAGGCGAGGGTATCATGAAATTAAGGAAATCCACCGTGCGGGAAATCATTGTGCATATTGTGCTGGGGTTTTTGGCGATATTGTGCCTGTTTTTCTTTTATATCCTGATTGTCAATGCCACCAGAACGCATATTGACTTGCAGAAAGGTTTTTCGTTTCTTCCAGGTACGAATTTGCTGGCAAATTTGAAGAATGTCTTGAACGATGCCAATATACCTGTTTTGTACGGCATTTTAAACAGCCTGCTGGTCTCTACCGGATGCGCGGTATTGAGCACATATTTTTCAGCAATGACAGCATACGGGCTGTATGCCTATGATTTTAAATTAAAAAAGCCTGCCTTTGCTTTTATCATGATGATTCTTGTCATGCCTACCCAGGTGTGCGCTCTTGGATTCTTGCGCCTAGTTACGGGGATGCATCTGAATGACACATTGGTTCCATTGATTCTGCCTGCGATTGCAGCACCGTCTGTATTTTATTTTATGTACAGTTACATGCAGTCGGCTTTGCCTATGGAATTGGTGGAGGCCGCAAGGATCGACGGCACAGGGGAGTTCAGGACATTTAATTCCATCGTGCTTCCGATTATGAAGCCGGCGGTAGCGGTGCAGGCAATCTTTTCTTTTGTAACCTCTTGGAACAATTACTTTATTCCGGCATTGGTGATAACGTCAAAGAAAAAGCAGACGCTGCCCATCATGATTGCTTCCTTAAGAAGCGCTGACTTTCTGAAATTTGACATGGGCAAGGTGTATATGCTGATTCTCATTGCCATTGTGCCCATCATTCTTGTATATCTGTTCTTGTCAAGATATATTATAGAAGGCGTTGCGCTGGGAGGAGTGAAAGAGTAAGATATTGCCCCTGTTGTTACTGGAAATAGTACACCCCTGTTAAGGATTTGGGAAAAGGAGCCGATACATTTACTAGATAAATGAGATTGGCTCCTTTTTTGGGCCTGCATGGATACATATCGCAAAGGAGGGCGAGATTATGAGTTTTATTGAAGGATACGGAGTATACCAAAATCAAAAAAACTATTATGACACGACTACCAGAAATGACAGGAAAACCAGGGAGAGTGGCAGTGCCTCCAAGTCTGAGAGGGCTGGCGCATCTGAAAAGGGTCAGGTGAAGCTGAGCGAGAAGGCACAGAAGCTTCTGGAGGAATTGCAGAAAACATATGGCAATATGGATTTCATCGTGGCTGATTATGCATCAGAGGAGGAGGCGCAGTATTATCTCTCCAGAGGCACTAAGGAATATAGCGTGCTGATTGATCCGGAGACCTTGGAAGAGATGGCGGCAGATTCTGAGATGAAGGAGAAATATCTGTCGATTTTGTCCGATGCAACTACGGATCTGGACAGCATTAAGGAAAAATTGCAGGAAGAGGGGAAGGATGTAAAGAATATTGGCATCACCATCGACAAAGATGGAAAAGTATCTTATTTTGCTGAATTGGAGAGAATGGGCGAGCGTCAGAGAGAGCACATAGAGCAGACAAGGGAAAATAGGAGAGCCGAGGAAGAAGAGGCCAAGGAGAGGGCATCCAGACAGGAAGAGGCGGCGAGAAGAGGGCAGCCCCATATTCCGCACACCACCCAGAAGGTGTCTCTCAGGGCAGATACGGCAGAGGATTTGCTGGCGCAGATCAGGGCGGTTGATTGGACGAAGGTTAAGCCGGAGGAGCAGGCGAGAATCGGCGGAAGATTTGACTTTAATATCTAAAGAGGTTACAATAGGATATATGATATGACGGAATCATGCAGAAAGGAGGAGGTTTTATGAATATTTCCTTTCCAAACAATTTTTTGACCTCTGAGAGACAGATGAGAGTTCAGAATCTTCAGAAAGTTACAGAGACAGAGAGCGGAAGAAGGCAGATAGCGAAAAATTCCATCACTGCGGATACTGGTCCGGATAAGGAGGAGAACGACAGGCTTCTCAGGAGGATGCAGCTTGCCCAGACGAAATCGGAAGTGCTGGGGCATTATCTGGGAGCGGTGCAGACGGCCGTGAGGGAGAGCGGCTTCAATGGGATTATCATGGCTCGCCGGATTGGCCATTTGACGGGCACGCAGAGGGCGTACCAAGAGACAGAGCAGTATAAGAAGAAGAAGGATCAGGACACGTTCTTGCTAGACCAGCTGGAAACTCTGAAAAAGCGTCAGGAAGAGATGGAAGAATTAAAGGAATCTCAGACAGATGGTCAGGAGGATGCCTATCGCAAAGAAGAGGATGTCAGGCAGCCGGCTGGCGAGGATGTTCCGAGAAAGAGAGAGGCGGCGACGCAGCAGAGCCGGAATACATCCAGCGTGCAGAATGGGGATTTGCAGAAGAAGGCGGCAATTTCTTATAAGACGAAAGATGCGCCTTCAAGGAATCCTACGATGCAGGGAGTATTCACTGGCATGATTTGAGAATTGCTGGAATGGCAGTGGCGAATCATTAGAAAGTTACAGGGCACCGGAATAGACGGTGCCCTTTTCCGTAGTAAAGAAAAGTTTTGGAAAAAGTAGCGTGGACGGTGTCTATTTTAATGGTAGCGGAGGAGAGAAATATGTTTGAGAGACTAGAGCGGAATGTACAGGATATGATTGCGGAACAGCAAATCAAGCTGGGATATCTGGAGGAGAGCGTGCGACTGTATTATCCCTTGGAATCTCTGAATGGTTTGCTGGGCGAAGAGTATAATGATCTGGAGATGGCCAGCCTTTTGGAGAAGTTTTTTTATGCTGCCAGGGAAAAGTATGGAGAGGTGGAAGTGACGGAAGAAGATGGTCGATTTTGCCTATGCCTGCCGCCTCAGGCGGGAAAATATGTCCACGAGCATATAGAGGATTATGCCTTTCTCAGAGAATTGATAGAGGCCGTGGCAGGGCACGGGCATACTTTTGAGGAATTGCTGGCCATCTTCCGCAAATATTCTGGCTGCGTTCATGTAGAGCCGACAAGCCATGGAGAATTTGACTATCTGGTCTATTTTCAGGATGGCTTGCCGGATGAATTTGTCTATTGCATTAGTGCGGAGGGCGCTCATGTCACCTACCACCGCTTTACGAAGGCGGATTTTGAAAGTTTGGGGCTCGCCTGACTGGGAATGTATCCGCGCGCCCGCTGGATGTGCCGCTTGGCTGGGAATGCATTCGTGCGCCCTCTGGATGCGCTGCCTGACTGCAGATGTTACAGTGCATTAGGCGTTGACAGAGGACAGGGCTTCCCTCACAGCCAGAGCCAGTTGGTCAACGCAGGAAGTTCCCTTGACGCCGCACTGGATTCCTTTCAGGCGGTTTTCGATTTCATCTACGGTCAGGCCTTCACAGAGAGCGGCTACGCCCTTGGTGTTGCCGTTGCATCCGCCGACAAAATGAATGTCTGTCACGATATTTCCCTCCAGATTGAAATTAATCTGCTGGGAACAGGTTCCCTTGGTCTTATATGAATATTGCATAATAAACTCCTTTCTATACAGAATGTTTTTAGGATACAATTCACAGCCATTCATCCCTTCATGCGATAGTCCCATAGAAATGGCCGTGAATTGTAACGCTTTTAATCAATGTTCCTCTGTTTACAGTTCTTGGAATACCTCTCCCAATCCCAATTGCAAAAGCAGGTCAGCATTCTTGTCAAAGGGGGTGGGTGCTTTGTTGATGAGAACAATATGTTTTCCATGGAAATATTGCAGCATGCCTGCAGCAGGGTAGACGGCTAAGGAAGTGCCTCCCACGATCATCAGATCTGCACGGGAAATGGCCTCTATTGCTCCTTCTATGGTATCATTGTCCAACCCTTCCTCGTAGAGTACCACGTCTGGCTTGATGATGCCTCCGCAGGAGCACCGGGGGATTCCTGCGCTCTCCTGAATTGTCTCCAGCGGATAAAATTGATGGCATTTCATACAATAATTACGGTGGATGGAGCCGTGGAGCTCATATACTTTTTTGTTTCCGGCGGTCTGGTGCAGACCGTCGATGTTCTGGGTGACAACTCCGGAAAGTTTTCCTGCCCTCTCCCATTCTGCCAGTTTTTCATGGGTAATATTGGGGCTGGCATCAGGGTATATCATTTTGTCCCGATAAAAATCAAAAAAATCCTCGGTATTTCTTAAAAAGAAAGAATGGCTTAAAATGGTCTCTGGGGGATAATCGTATTTCTGGTGGTATAATCCGTCCACGCTGCGAAAATCGGGGATGCCGCTTTCCGTGCTCACCCCAGCCCCGCCAAAAAATACGATCTGCTGGCTTTCTGCCACCCAGTCCCGCAATGTTGCAATGGCTTTTTCCATAGTATCCTCATTTCTGCACTGCATTATGAACAGAAGGCAACTTTGCGTCCAGCAGTGCGAAGACGGAAAATTGCTTGTTACTATGAGTGGCGAAGCCGTGAATAGTAACCATCTATTATCATTGTACGTTTTTGCCGAATAAAATGCAAGGCACAAATAGACGTGTTTTTAGATATATGCTATACTGGTGTTACTATTCACAGAAATTCTATTGTTGGGAGGGGTGCGACATGGTGCAAGGGGGGAAGGCGGCGAAGGTCATTGGCTGTAGGGAGGCAGAGGTGAAGGTGCCTATGTCAGGGAAGTTCCAGATGCCTATAGAAGGGGCTATGACTGGAAAAATGGCTGGGGTACGCAAGGTAAAGCGAGCAGAAGTGACTTTTCCCAGAAGCGTTCAACTTCGAGAGCCAAATGAGGTTATTACTTGTGTGGAGAACGGAGAAAGAAGAGCGAGGGAAGTGGTTCCAGCGCATGTAGAGGATGGAGAAAGAAGAGCGAGGGAAGTGGTTCCGGCTCATGTAGAGGATGGAGAAAGAAGAGCGAGGGAAGTGGTTCCAGCTCATGCAGAGGATGGAGAAAGAAGAGCGAGGGAAGCGGTTCCGGCTCATGTAGAGGATGGAGAAAGAAGAGCGAGGGAAGCGGTTCCGGTTCATGCAGAGGATGGAGAAAGAAGAGCGAGGGAAGCGGTTCCGGCTCATGTAGAAGATGGGGAAGCCAGAGCAAGAAAGATGGCTTCCTATGGCAGGGTGCTGCAGGTGCTTCCAGAGATGGCCGATGAAAGCCCCTCCACGGTGCAGAGGAGGCAGACGCAGATGGCATGGGATGACCTTACGCTCTCCCAGTTGTTTGCCACGAAGACAGGGTCATGCGGGGAGGGATGATGAAAAAATTGGGGATGGACAGATGGACTGAAAAGAAGTATAATATGTAAAATAGAGATTTCGTCCTGCAGGGTAGAAAGGGGAAAAGTCATGATACAGAGCGTTTCGTATTTGCATATCAAGCCGTTGGTGGCCTATTCGGCGAAGGAAAAAGGCGTCACCACGCTGATTCCCTTTGATGCGGTATTGGATCATGAGCAGACGGCTGCCGGCGTGCAGACTGCATCGGAACAGACCGCAACGGAACAGACCCCAACGGAAGAGAAAAGCAATCAGGCCGATGCCAATACTGATAAGCATGCCAGCGAGACGGTGGATTCCCAGAATGCGGGGGTTCAGAAAGTCATGTACAAGGATCCCGCAACGGGAAAAAATATTGTCTATGTAGATGTGGCGGAGGAGGTCAAGGAAACAGATTCTGCGTCTGAGAAGGCTACTTCGGCTGCTTCCATGAAAAAGACGAAATATGATGCCTACTTTAAAAAGGCGGCACAGCGGTATGGCGTGTCTGAGAGTCTTTTGAAGGCTATTGCAAAGGCAGAGTCCAACTTTAATGCAAAGGATGTTTCCAGTGCGGGTGCCAAGGGCGTAATGCAGCTGATGCCGGTGACGGCTAAAAGCTTGGGCGTGAAAGATGTATTTGATCCTGAGCAGAATATCATGGGCGGGGCAAAGTGCATCAAGCAGAAGTTAAAAGAATTCAATGGAAATGTGCGCTTGGCACTGGCTGCATACAATGCAGGGAGCGGTGCAGTAAAGCGGCATGGAGGCATTCCCTCCTATTGCAAGAATTATATCAATAAGGTATTAAGTTATAAAAAAGCATTTGAAACTGCTTCGGCAGTAGGATAAAAGGGCGAAATATTATGTGACGCCCCGATGCTTTCAAAAATTTTTTATGGTAGTTTTCTATCACGTTTCTATACAATGCATTTTTGATTGTTACTATTTATTCCTATGGCAATAAATAGTAACTTTTAATTTGGATAGGATTTTCACAATCCAACGTGACTGGTATCGGCTGGATATTCTTCATCAATTAATAGATATTCCGTACCATGCCTGATGCATTGCTCCAGAATCAGCCGATTGTCTCTGAGCACCGTCTCCATTGTGCAGCATTCATCATCTATGCGGTTTTCAATGACGTTTGCAAATTTTTTGATGTCCTCGAAATGATTTTGGATATAGTGCTCGCTCATAACCAGGCAGAGATATTTGATTCTATCCAGATAGACTTTTTCAAAATCTTTTGCCCAGTCAAAGGGAATATAGCATCCTTCTACAATAAGGTTTTGTTCGTTTTCAATGGCGGTCTTGATCATTTCGCATACGATAGGCCATAAATATTCTGTCAATGCCCCATCCTCGCTAACGGGCGTCAAACTTGTATTGCCGCTTCGAATCAAGCCCATTTTCAGATGGTCCATGGACAGGTATGGATAGTTATATTTTTCAAGGAGTTTTTGGGCAAAGGCTGTCTTGCCCGTATGAGAAGCGCCTGTTATTAAAATAATCATTTTTCCTCATTTCTAAATCGTTTTTGCTTATTTTCAAGTTTGCGATTGGTCAATCAATGTACTTAGGAACTGTTAAGAAATAAATCTTCACATTTTGCTTGCTGGAATCTCCATCT
>CASGVX010000034.1 GCA_949346185.1 uncultured Lachnospiraceae bacterium | reverse complement strand
CCGCATCCTGGACTACGATGACAGTCTGGTGAAGATATACAGCATCACCTCCGAACTGGATTCCTTGGAAGCCGGAGCCGTACTCTTCTACGCTGCAGATATCATCGGGCGCATTCTTGGCACGGAGGACGTGGCTATCTACCAGATTGCCAACAGCGACTACTGCCGTCTCTTTTCCGCCACCTCCGATCAGGCGAAGAGCTTGGGAAAATCCCTGAAGTATTCTGAGATGACGGATATGATTACGGCTATCAACAACCATCAGGTATATGTCAACAAAACAATGAACGAGGATTATCCTCTCCTGGCCAGTGCCATCTACCGAAGCGAAAAGCCCATCGAGATCATTATGCTCTGGGGCCTTCCCTTTGAGAAAATGACCCTGTACCACACCAATCTGCTGACCGTGCTGGGATACATGATATACAATTCCGTGGAGAGGGCGGATCGCTATCTGGAAGCCCTCGCTACCACTCGTTTCATCCCAGATACTAGGCTGCTAACGAAAGATGCCTTCCAGGAACTCCACACCACCTATCAGGATGCCATGGAGAAGGGATTTACCGAGTGTACCGTCCTGCAGGTTTCCTCCGAAGCCTCTAGGAATTACAAAGAGTGGAGCGACATCCTCTCCTCCAAGCTGCGCTTCTCTGATTATTTGGGAATCGGCGCAGACGGGGAAGTTTGCATCCTGCTCACCAACTCCAGCCTGCAGGATGCCCAGTTCATTATCAAACGCTTTGCCCAGATTGGCATCACCTGCACGCCGCTAGAACGCAAAACCAGCAATCTTACCTGATAAATCAAAGGGGGGATGACTATGACGCCGCTACAGGAAAACATACTCGTGATAGCAATCATTCTTGCAAACACTTTTATTGCCATAGGTTACTTTGCCTTTGGCTTTATAAAAACGCGAAAAAAGAAAAAGGCGAAGGAAGTCCCCTTGGAGGAGGATATCAAGAAACTAGCCGGGGAGGATGAGGAAAAACAGGAGGAAGAGCGGGAGAAAGAATCCATTAAAAAGGAAGACCAGGGGGAAGAGCCAGAAGAGGAAAAGGAAGAAAAAGATGATGAGGGGCAATTTACCAAGGATGAGACGGAGCGGTTTGATTCCCTGACCAAATACGCCATTCTGTCTATCTTCATTTTCCTATGTCCCGTCATCAGCATAGTATTTCTGGGTCTGGGCACCTTCTTTTACCAGATTTTCTTCGACAGAGATATTGATTTGGCCGCTATCACCTTCTCCAAGGAGCGAGTGGATATCGTAGACCGGCCTAATATGGAAGAAGAAATGAACTTGGTTCCCTTGGAGGAGGCCATCATGATTGATGACAAGGACAGCCTTCGCCAGCTTCTGCTGACGGTGCTCAGGGGGGATGTGTCCAAATCCATCAACGCCGTATCAAAGGCGCTGAACAGCTCAGACTCTGAGGCATCCCACTATGCGGCTTCCGCCATCATGGACGTGACGGCAGAATTTCAGAACACCATCCAGAAATTCCAAGCCCAGCTGGAATCTGACCCCAAGGACAGGGAAGTGAATCAGTTATTTATCGAGTACCTCATCCGCATGCTGAATGCCGGCTTCCTCTCCGAACTGGAATTAAAAACATATGTATTTTTATTACAGCACACCTGCGAGAATGCCTACCAGAGCAGCAAGGAATTATTAAAAGCCGACTACTATGGCAGTTTGGTAAATCTCCTATCAAGAATCGGAGAATTGCAGTTGGCGGTCACCTGGGTGGAACGATTTCAGGAAGACTATCCAGACCACATGGAAATGTACTACTGCGTGCTACATTTTTATTTTGAGACCAAAGAGAAAGAAAAATTCTTCTTTTATATGAATAAACTAAAGACATCCGATATCGCCATTGATAAGGAACTGCTGGAACTGATTCGCATATTTAATTAGCGCTGAGGAAATCACCCACCAATAGAAAGGAGGAAGAGGGTATGTCCATGGAAATCACCACTATCCTAGAGATGATACAAGTTTTTCTTGCCTATGCATTCCTCGTTCTTCTGGCGCCTTATATTGTTCTCAAGGCCCGCCTGCGGAATAGGACGCTGCACCAGAAATTCATCATTTGCGTGCTGGTGGGGAATTTTTACATGGTAAATGTGGTATTTATCATGTTCATCCTGCATATTCCCAGCCGGATTTCCCTGTATATCCTAAGCATCGTCCCTGCAGCCATCGCCTGGTACAAGATCAACCACCCCGATGTGAAGGGATTTTTCCTAGGCATCTACACCTCCGTCACCAGATTATTTCTGGACGAGGTGAAGATTGGCACCCTGTGGCTCAACCTGACCACAGAGCCAAAAAAGCGGATGAAAGCGGCTATCCGTGGCTGCTTCTCCCATATATTCCATCACATTCTGGAGTGGGGAATGCTCTCGGGACTAGTCGCCTTCAACGTCTACTATTATGGCTACCAGACCTTTGTGCGGTACTCCTACGGCACCTCTGATATGGTGGTGCACCACTACTGGGTAAACCAGATCGCAGAGGGGAATATTTTCTGCAATGGAATATATCCCTTCGGCTTCCACAACGTGCTGTACTTCATTCACGATTTCTTCGGTATACAGATTCTCTCCATCTTCCGGGTATTCGGCATGATCGAGACGCTGTACATCTATGCCATGATATACGTATTGCTGCGAAAAATCTGCCGCTCCCGGTATATCCCCATCATTGGCGTGCTGATATTCACCCTGCCAAACCTCTTTGAAACCCAGAGCATCATGCGCTACCAATTTACCCTGCCCCAAGAATTCGGCATGATCTTCCTCTACCCCTGCGCCTATTTCCTGATGCAGTTCTTTCAGCAAAAGAAAGAGGAAATCGCCATCGAGAAAGAACTGCGCAGGCAGAATAAACTCTATACCTGGCTGGCCCTGTACCATTTGCGCCCCAGCACTTGGAGCCTGATATTATTTGCCATAAGTTTCTCCCTGACATTATCAGCACATTTTTATATCACAATCGTGGCAGTGTTCCTGTGCTTTGCCGTGGCAATGGCCTATTTCCCAGTGGTCTTCCACTACCGCTACTTCTGCTCCATCGCAGTGGCGGGCATCCTAAGCCTTTCTAGCGCCATCGCCCCCATGGCAGTGTTCTTTGTCGGCGGCACCCCCCTGCAGGGTTCCTTAGGCTGGGCATTGGGCGTGATTTCATCTAGTTCTGAGAAGGCAGAAGCGCCAGAGGAAGATAAGAAATTAGAAAAATACAAGGTAAACGAGGGGGATGGCTTCGTCGTCTATGACATCACCGATGCCCCAGCCTCCCTTCTGGATCCCTCTGCTTCTGCCCCGCCCAGCGTAACGGCAGAACAGCCTACCCCCCAGCCTCAGCCCTCCCTCTTGGAGCGCGTAGAGATGGCGGCGAAGAGCATGCAGAAGAGGATTGTCTCCTTCAATGACAAAGTGGCGGCAAATATTAATTCGGTATACATACAGGAAGACTTCATTACCTTCCTCCTGTACGGCATGGAGGGAATGATGGCGGCCTGCGCGCTGCTGACCCTGATTCGGCGCAAATTCTACTACCGCAACCTGCTATCCATAGCACTGTACCTATTCTTTATGGTCATGCTGTACAGTTCCGCAGACTTTTCCATGCCCTCCCCCATGGATCAGAACCGCTCCCGAATCTTTGTAGCTTACGCCGCCCCGGTATTCTGCGGTGTATTGCTGGATTTGGGATATGTCATCCTGTTCCGCCCCCTGCGCTACCACCGCCTGACGGAATTGTTCCCCATTGCTGCCGGCGTTGCCATGACGTTTTTAATCATTACCCAAGATTTCATCAAGCCCCTCAGCATGGAGTTCGCTATCCAATCCACCGGGGAGATGTACTGCAACTACGAAATTATGAAGAACTATCCCGACAAGAAGTGGACCATCGTATCCAGCACCGACAGCCTGCAGCTAGTCCTGCACAAGGGATGGCATCAGGAAGCATGTACCTTCCTTGGAAAAATGCACAATATGAACGCTGATACCACGGTAACCATTCCCACGAAATATGTATTTTTCTACATTGAAAAATATCCGCTCCAATATGGCGTGGCCAACAACGTCACTGACGACTTTTTAAACCTAGGATATGTTTCCGAGGAAGATGCCGCCATGCCCGCCGTCTACAATGGCAGCGAGGCATATGGAATAGAGAATCGCAAGACGCTGGAGAGCAAACTGTTCTTCTGGGCAAAGGCATTTGAGGAGAAATACCCTCAGGAGTTTCAAGTTTATTACGAGAATGAGACCTTTATCTGCTACCGCATCATACAGAATGAGTTTAATTTATATAATTTTGCCATTGACTATACATATAATTAACGAAAGGAGGAGTTCCCGGTGACCATTTCAAGATCCAGCTTCATTACCATGTCCATCACCATGGTAGCCATACTATTTCTGTTCCAGTTTTCCAACGTGGCCATAAAATACACCACCCGGGCTACCACCAACGAAACTCGGAAAGCCAACACGAAATTATCCGCCGCCAAGACCGTTCTGGAAGAACATTTGAATAAGAAATCCACCTACACTACCGCCATAATCGGCGACGAGACTTCCAACGAGGTGATGATCGCCATGGAATGGTGCGTCTATATCAAGCGGGAGTTCTGCCGCTTCACCTCTCTGGAAGAGTTTGACAACAATTTTTCCGTCAATTGCAAACTATTGATAGTGACAGGTGGAATGATTGCCACGCCGCAGCACAACAAAATTCTGAAGCACGTGGCGGATCTGGGCATCCACATCATCATGACCCAGCTGCCGGACACCAATACGCTGCGCAGTTCCAGCATTCTCAGAAATCTCTTAGGCATCAGGGAAATCAGCCCGGAGAGCTGCAAGACAGACGGCGTTACCCTGTATGAAGGATTCCTGCTGGGAGGAAAGACGAATTACACGAAACTAAAAAAGACCATTCCCTACTTCTACCTAAAAGGCGGTACGAAAAAATACATGGTGGGAAGGCTGAAGGAGCAGAAAAAACAGAAAATAAAAAATGAAGAGCTTCCGCCCATTATCTGGAGGAATCAATACGAAAACAGCTTCATCTTCGGGGTGAACTGGGATTTTTTCAGAGATCACACTGCCTTGGGCATGTACACGGCCATGTGGGCGGATGCCAACAATAGTTTCCTCTACCCCGTAGTGAATGCACAGAGCGTGGTGACGGAAAGTTTCCCCTACCTCTCTGACGAGAATCTAGGGGATATCAAAAAGAACTACTACCACACCAGCCGAAGCCTGTCAACGGACGTGCTATGGCCGGATCTGGTCTCCACCCTGTCAAATACCGGCGACAAGCTGACGGGCATGATTGCCCCCAAGCTGGAATATAACAATTCGGGTAATGGCACCCTGGGAGGAAGCATTGACTACTTTTTCCGCCAAACCGAAAAAATATCCGGAGAGCTGGGGATTTCCGGAACACAAATGGCTGGCATGCCTTTCTTTTATAAGAAACTGGAATATGATAAGAAGAATCTGGGGGACAGGGTGCCCAATTACGCCTTCACCAGCTTTTATCCGGGAAATATGCCGGAAAATATCTACAGCAAGTACCTGCATAAGGAAAATACCATCCTGAAAGACATCCAGACCTTGGTACTGCCAAAGAAGGATTATAACCACAAAATCATTTCCTTCTACGACTACAACACCCTGTGCCTAACAAAGACCATCGACGGATTTTCCCACAAAGACCGGGAGGATCTCTATCTGCGCAGCATGGAGACAGCTCTGGGCTACAGCACCACGGTCATAGATTTTAAGAAGGTCTTCTACCCAGAAGGCGAGGAGGATGACTGGACGAAACTATCCAAAGACCTCTCCCGCTATCTCACCACGCACTGGAAGGAATTTCGAGAATGCTTCAGACAGACCACCATCTCCGAAGCAGACCAGAAGGCGAGGCAATTCCTGACCATAAAATATGTTTCCTACCGGCACAATGATATCATTAACCTCTCTCTCACCAACTTTGACAAGGAGGCAGACTTTATCCTGACCCTGACCAATGAGGAAGTGACTTCCGTGGAGGGAGGTACCTATAAGAAAATCGAGAAAGACCGCTATCTGATTACCACCAACCATAAGGACGTGGTAATTCACCTGCAGGCCACCGGTGCCACGGAGCAGTCGGATTAAAAAAGGGGCGATGTTTTGCTGGCTCGATTACGCAAAAAAGGAGGAGCGACATGAAAGTTTGTATTGTGGTGGAGGGCTGCTACCCCTATGTGGTAGGCGGCGTTTCCAGCTGGGTGCACAGCCTGATCAAGCAGTTTCCCCAAGTTGATTTTTCCATCCTGACGATTGTGGCTGACCGCAGCCTCCGGGGCAAATTCGTCTATGAAATGCCGGAAAACGTCAGCGAAATCCACGAGATCTATGTCCAAGATGTGGACTGGGTGGGTGCGAAGAAGAAACGGCGGAGACTCCGGCTGAAAAAACAGGATTTCCAAGCGCTCAGAAGTCTTGTGCTGAACGAGGAAATCGACTGGAAAGGGGTGTTTCACTTTTTCCACACTCAGAAATTTTCCATCAACGATCTGCTCATGGGAAATGACTTCCTGCTGATGGCCATGGAACTATACCAGCGGAGTTATGAAAATGTCACATTCTCCGACTTCTTGTGGTCCCTGCGCTCCATGTACCTGCCCCTGTTCCTCTGTCTGCGCACCCCCCTGCCCCATGCGGATTTATATCACTGCGTGGCCACAGGATACGCCGGCATTCTGGGAAGCATGGCAAAAATCCTCTACGAGGGCAGCACCTTGTTAATTTCGGAGCACGGCATCTACTCCAGAGAGCGGGAAGAAGACATCATCAAAGCCAACTGGGTGCAGGGCGTGTACAAGAATATCTGGATCAATTATTTCAAAACCATGTCAAACTGCGCCTATTATGAAGCGAATCAGGTCACATCTCTCTTTGAATATGCCAGGAACCTGCAGCTGGAACTGGGCTGTCCGGAGGAAAAGACTTTGGTGACGCCCAACGGCATTGACCCTGAGCGATTTGCCAATATCCCCGGCAAACAGGAGGGGGATGAGAACTTCTTCAATATCGGAGCCGTGCTGCGCATCGCCCCTATCAAGGACGTAAAGACCCTGATTAATGCATACTACTACGCAAAGCAGCGAGAACCCTCCCTGAAACTGTGGATTATGGGACCCTGGGAGGAGGAGGATCCCTACGCAAAAGAAGTCTTTGCCCTAGTGGAATCTCTCCAGCCTAAAGACTTAATTTTCACGGGAAGGATAGATGTCACCCAATATCTGGGCAGGATGGATGCCACCATCCTATCCAGCATCAGCGAAGGGCAGCCTCTGACCATCTTGGAGGGATTTGCCGCAAAATGTCCTGCCATCGCCACCAACGTAGGCAACTGCGAGGGGCTGATTTATGGCGAGGGGGACGATGCCCTAGGCATTGCCGGCATCGTGACAGACACCATGTCCGTGGCAGGACTTGCCGATGCCATGGTAAAACTGGCGAGGGACCGGGAGACGGCAAAGCAGATGGGAGAAATCGGCTACCAGCGGCTGATGGCGAAGTACCAGCTATCCCAGATGCGGGAGACCTATCAGGGGCTGTACCAGAAGATGGCTGATATTTCCGGCGTTCCCCTAGAGGTTCCGCAACAAAACTGACATGCCCTCGAGGCGGCATTGACGCTTTTCAGCGGCACTACCATATAGCAATATAGAAAGAAGGGATTTCATGGCTAGCTTAGGAAAAACCATACATAAATCATTTGAGAAAAAGACCATATCGTCCACTGCCTTTGGCATGATTCTCAGTACCATGACCACCATCGCCCCCATGTTTTTGATTATCGGCGGCATCCTAGTCATGTACAACCTGCTGGATTACAGCAACGTAATCTATGCCAACAGAGTCCTATTCTCCAGCAGCATCCTGTATATATTTATCTTCGGCCTTCTGACCACCTCCCCATTCAATTCGGTGATATCACGATATATCACCGATCGGATTTTCGAGGAGCGGTACGATGCCATCCTCCCCTGTTTTTACGGAGGACTTTTTCTGAACCTCACCTTCAGCAGCCTGGTGGGCATCCCCTTCTACCTCTACGCCCATTTTGCAGGAGGGATTGGAGCCATCTATGTATTTACCTGCTATATGGCCTATATCGCCCTGTGCCTGACATTTTATTCCATGCTATTTCTGTCCATCACCAAGGACTACGGCAAGATTTCCCTTTTCTTCGCCATCGGCATTACCGTGACGGTGCTGCTCTCCCTTCTCTTGGTGAAAGTGCTGCGGGCAGAGACCGGCTACTCCATGCTGCTGTCCATCGCCATCGGATTCTGCACCATAGCCATCTGCGAATGCGCCTATATCAAGGGATACTTCCAAGGAAATAACAAGCGGTATTTTGACTTTCTGGCATACTTTAAGACCTACTGGCAGCTGCCAGTCACAAACTTCCTATACACACTGGGCATGTATATCCACAATTTCATCTTCTGGACCATGGAAGACCACATTGTGGTGAAAAATACTTACGTGTGCTATCCCCCTTACGACATGGCCACCTGCATCGCCATGTTCACCAATATCTCTGCCAGCGTGATTTTGATTGCTCAGATCGAACTGCACTTCCACGAGCGGTACAAGGCATACTCCGAGGCAGTCATCGGCGGACGGCTGATTGACATCACCAAGGCGAAGAACCGCATGTTCTCCCTCATGTCCTACCAGCTGATGGACGTGGTGAGAAACCAATTCACCATCTCCGTCATCATCTATCTGCTTTGCATGGTATTCCTTCCCATGTTCGGCTTTGCCGGGCAGATTACGGAAATTTACCCCTGTCTGGCGGCGGGATATTTCGTCATATTCCTCCTGTACTCCTGTATCATATTCCTATACTACTTTAATGATACCACAGGCTCAACCATGACCACCCTGACATTCCTGATTGTGACCGGGGTCATCAGCTACTTTGCCAGAGATTTCCAGCCCATTTGGTACGGCATCGGCACCTTTGCGGGCGCCTTCTGTGGCTGGACGGTGGCCTATTTCCGCCTGCGATGGGTGGAGCGGAATCTAGATGAGCACATCTTCTGCCAAGGGGAATTGATTCCCTCCAGACACGAAAGAATGCCCGACAGCAAAGTGTATCCCGCAGATGATACGCCGGAGGAGACAGCGCAGGAATCGAATAAGAAAAGGAGGAAAAGGGCATGACACTGATCGTACAGATTACCATTATCACCCTAGGAGCCTTGCTCTTAGGCGTAGTGCTGCTGGCAGCCATCCAGAAAAAGATTACGGAATCCCATGCGCTGCTCTGGGTGCTTCCCTGCATCCTGATTATCCTAGGCGGCATCTTTCCCCAGCTGACCTATATCCTATCCAACCTATTTAACACGGAATACCCCCCGGCAATCATTTTCGCTATTGCCATTATCATGCTCTACGTGATCCTGTTCCAATGCTTCAAGTCCTTATCCATCCTAACCAAGAAGAATAAGGAGCTGGCATCCCAGATTGCCCTGCAGAACAGGCAGATCGAGCAGTTGAAAGAGCAAATCCAGCAGTTATCATTGAAAGAGAAAGGCACAGAGCCATGAAAACAATATTATTTGTCATGAACACCATGGGTAGGGCCGGAGCCGAGCGGGCGCTGATCGCCCTGATGAATGCCCTGCCCCGGGAGGAATATGATATTTCCCTGCTGTCTCTGGTAAACCGGGGGGAGATGTTTCAGGAAGTGCCGGAGCACGTGCACATCCTGAACAGGCATCCTAAAGCCCGCTCCGTCCTATCACTGGGGGGACAGCTGGCACTAATCGGCACCACGGCAAAGTGTTTCTTTTATCGGTTGCGGGGTTTCGCCCTCCTGGGATACCTTTTCCGAAACCTAAGGCTTCAGATGAAGGATAAAATCCGTCTGGATAAGTTGCTGTGGCGGGTCATCTCCCAAGGCACTCCCGCACCTGCTCAGGAATATGACTTAGCAGTGGCGTATCTGGAGGGAGCCAGCACCTACTTTGTGGCAGACGCAGTCCGGGCAAGGAAAAAGGTCTCCTTTGTCCATATAGACTATCAAAAGGCGGGATACAGCGCCTCTCTGGATTTGGATGCCTACAATCAGATTGACCAAGTTTTTTCCGTGTCTGAGGAGGCTGGGGAGAGTTTCCTCAAGGTATATCCCCAGCATCGGGAAAAGCTTGCCCTGTTCCGAAACATTATCGACGTGGAACGGATACGGGAACTTAGCCATCGGGATGACATCCCTGCAGATTCCCCTTTTCTCACAAGCACCGCCACATACAAACTGCTCACCGTGGGAAGACTGAATTATCAAAAGGGCTATGACATTGCCATCCCTGCCCTAGGACTACTGCGGAACCGGGGACTGGATGTGGACTGGTTCATCTTGGGAGAGGGTTCCCTAGAGCGGGAACTCCGAGCCCAGATACGAGATGCCGGACTGGAGGAGCACTTTTTTCTCCTAGGCAGCAAGCAGAACCCCTATCCCTATATTAGGAAGGCGGATTTGTACATTCACGCCACACGCTTCGAGGGAAAGAGCATCGCTATCGAGGAAGCCCAGGTGCTTGGAAAGGCCATTATCGCCTCTGACTGCACTGGCAACCGGGAACAAATAATTCCGGGGGACAGCGGAATCCTCATTCCCCTGTCCGCCGAAAACATTGCGGACAGCATAGAAGCATTGCTGGGACAGCCAGAAAGAATCAGGGCATTCGAGGAAGCCAGCGCCTCCAAGGATTTGCGTCATCAAGAGGATTTAGAGGCCTTTCTCGCTCTTTTCTAATAAGATTAGTGGGTCAAAAGGTCTAAGTTTCCCTGGCTGGCTATTTTTATAAAATGGACTTTCGACACCCTAATTCTAATAATAAATTGAAAAGGAGATCTTGGATTGATGAAAAAAGACTTACTAATCATACTTCCTGCCTACAATGAAGAGGCAAGCATTGGCATATTCCTTCAAAAGCTCAAGGATGCTTCCATTCTGGAACTTGCCGACGTGGTGGTGATTAACGATGCCTCCTCCGATGCCACCCCGTCCATTGTCAGGGATTTGGGGATTCCCATGATCAACCATCCCTATAATCTGGGCTATGGCGCGGCACTGCAGACTGGGTACAAATACGCCGTTGCAGAAAATTACCGCTACCTAATCCAGATTGACAGCGATGGGCAGCACGACGTTTGCAACATCTCCCAGATTTATCAGCTGCTCACTAAGAGAGAAAACAGGCCGGATCTGGTCATTGGCACCAGATTCCACAAGAACAGCCAGAGTTTTGCCATCTCCTGGGCAAAAAAAATTGCCATCCGCTTCTTTCGCAGATTTATCAAAGTGACCAGCAAGATGACCGTCACCGACCCTACTTCCGGACTGCAGGGAATGAATCAAAAAGTATTCCGTTACTACTCCCACTTTGATAATTTCGACACCAATTATCCTGATGCCAACATGATCGTCCAGATGTCCCTTCTAGGCTTCAACATCCAAGAAACCCCTGCGGTGATGCATGCCAGAAATGGCGGCAAAAGCATGCACTTCGGCATCATTGAACCCATATTATATATGTTTATCATGGTATTTAGCACGATGAACGTATATATACGAAATAGGAATCGAAAAGGACGGATGACATCTTGAAAGTAAAAAAAGTGCTCATAACTAGTTTATTGCTCATTCTGGCAATACTTCTCACAGCAGGAGGAATGATTTTGCATGATATCATAACACGCTACGCCCGGGTCAACCTATCCCCTAGGAAACAGTACTACCTAAAGCTGAAAGAGAGCTATTTTGACGAGGACGC
>CASGVX010000033.1 GCA_949346185.1 uncultured Lachnospiraceae bacterium | reverse complement strand
CGAAGCTTCATGATATCATCTGTGTCTAATGCACGTTTTTCTAAGGCTCGTGCCCTCGTCATCGTCTTTTACATACGCATATTATCATAATATGCGGAGGGCGATTTGTCAAGGGAAACCAAGTTTGCAGTCCACAGCATCAAAGAGTTTGAAGGTGTTGCGAAAAAGACCGGTAATGCCTTGCGGCATACCGGTTTTCTTTTACGGATATTTTCAAATATTTCGGGTCAAAACATGCCCGCTGACCTATTGCTCCATCTGCTTCCCAAAGAAATTGGCAGAAAAGGCCACCAGAGCTTCCTCCGTGGCTCCAAATCTCCGGTCATCACTTCTTCCCAGAAGAATCACGCTGCCAATCACATCTCCTGATGCAATGATGGGATATATAATCTCATAGGAAAATGGCAGCTTATCCTCCGTCACCGTAATGTAATCCTTGGATTCCGCCTCAGCCACCACATTATTTCTGGCGGACATATTCTTCTCTAATGCTTTGCTAATGGGCTTCTGCAGCAAATCCTTCTTTCCTCCTGTGGAAACCGCAATAATGTGATCCCGATCGGTAACTGCCACAATCCCCCCCGCATTCTGCGCCAATGTATCAACGTACTGCTTTGCCAGTTCCCCCATCTCTAACATGGGAGAATACTTCTTTAAGATAATTTCCCCCTCTCTGTCCGTATATATCTCCAAGGAATCACCCTCACGAATTTTCAAAGTCCTACGTATCTCTTTGGGCACCACCACTCGCCCCAAGTCATCAATTCGACGCACTATTCCCGTTGCTCTCATTTCCTTTTCTCCTTTATTCACAGATTATCTGACAGCGACTTGCATCCCACCTAATATTTCCACGCAGCAGAGCATATCATCTTAAATGAATCTGTTACCATTCACAGTAACAATGATCTGTCAGATTTGTAAAAATAGTATCTGTAAAAAAGAAACATTTATTCACTGGCAAAAAATTTAACATAAAGTTCATGTGAGGTTAAAATATCCTTTCACATTTCCCATCATGGCATTTTTTTCTATAAAGCGGAATACACGATATTTCTAACAATTTGTACATCTCGAAAACCATTTCCGCCACATTTCTGTATCACGTAGATAATAGCCAAATCCTCCTTGGGATCCATGCAGACATAACACCCCAGCCAGCCATCCCAGCCATACTCCCCGTTAGTGCCAATCATCTCTGCCCGCTCCTCGTCAATCATCACCCGCATCAGATTTCCATAGCCATATCCCTTCAGAGCATCCCAGTCCAAGGTTTTGATTTGATTTTCATCCAGATGATTCTGGGTCATCCACTCCACCGTCTTCCTGCCAAGGATGCGCACCCCGTCCACAGTGCCCTTGCCCAGCATCATGCGGACAAATCTGGCGTAATCGTCAATGGTAGACACCAGTCCCGCTCCGCCGGACTCGAAGGCAGGTTTCTTCAAATGAAAATATGACAGCCCCAGATGCTGCCAAGTGCAAGGCTCTAACGTTTCAGTTTCTGGCATATACTGATAATTCTGGCAAAAGCGATTCTGCTTCTCCTCAGGCACATAAAAGTCCGTATCCACCATGCCCAGAGGTTCAAATATCCTTTCCCGCAGATATTCCCCATATGACTTGCCTGATACCACTTCCACCACGGCTCCCAGCACATCTGCGCAAAAACTATAATTCCACTGGGTTCCCGGCTGGAAAGCCAATGGCTGCTGCCCGATTAGATTTGCCAGATCGTAAGTGGAAGTGGGCTTGTCCTCCTCAAATATTTTTCGATAATACTCATCTATCATTTCCTGCATCACAGCCCCCGCCGGAAAGGATGCATCGGGATAAACCACCCCCGCCGTCATATCCATCAAATCCTGGATAGTCACCTCTCGTTCCACTGGTACCAGCCCATCCTCCGTAAGCACCTTCTGGTTGCGGAATCCCGGCAGGTATATGCTGACAGCATCAGACAGGGATAGTTTTCCCTCCTCCACCAGCGTCATCACAGCCACGGAAGTCACCGGCTTCGTCATAGAGTAGCAGCGAAAGATGCTATCCTTCTCCATGGGTATCTTCTTCTCCTTGTCTGCCATGCCATATTCATTTCGGAAAACCTCCTTTCCCTTATGTATCACGCTGACAGCCGCCCCCACATTATTATCCGGGTTGTCTGACTGAGTAATCAGCGTACTGGCAATCGCATCATCTAATCTACTCAAAATCTTTTGATTCATAAATAAGCTCTCCTCTTCTACATTCACTGCTAACTGTTACTATTTGCAGCCATTCATCCTTTTATGCCATAGGATGAGAATCCTAGCAGCTAAATTTCATTTTACCATGATTTTCATGGAAAAGAAACCGCTCTTCCGCATATTTTTCCCCAACTGTGCAAAACTAATTATTATTCACTGCCAGAGAAGGCGAAGGATTTTTGATATGATTCATTTCGGAAATACAAGTTCTTTGGCACTATTTTACATGATATGAACCCAAAAACACCAAGGAGGTTTTTTATGTCACAAATCCAAGCATACATCATGATGTTTCTTACTGGCGGCTTCCTCTATTGCGGGCTGGAAATCCTAGCCAGAGGATACTCTCACATCTCCATGCTGCTGGCCGGGGGCACCTGCTTCCTCCTAGTAGGGGCAGTGCAGCATATTCTAGGCCCCTCTGCTTCCCTGCTCAGCCAAATGCTTTTTTGCGGCATTATGATTACCACGGTGGAGTTTATCTTTGGCATGGTGGTAAATAAGCAGATGCACCTAAATGTATGGGACTACTCCGGACAGCAGTATAATCTTCTGGGTCAGATCTGCCTTCTATACACCAACCTCTGGTTCCTATTATCCTGCCCGATGATACTCCTCCATGACTTTATGGAATATATTCTGCTGGACAGCAGATTCCCCAGTTATCGGATATTTTAAAAAATGCTATTGCACCTAATAGATAGTAAGAACCTCCAGCGTTCTTCGCTATTGGAAATATGACGAACTTTCCTATGGAAAGAAGAAGGACCCTGCACTCTGGCAGGGCCCTTCTTCTTTCCATCTGTATGATTTTGCGATTTACGCTACGGCTATCCAATTCAGTTCGTTCATCAACTGATCCTTCTCTCTTGGCTCGCAGTTCCCTGATAAGAGTAACTTGCTTTTTAAATCCATAGTCATAATACCCAAAATGGATTTTGCATCCACACAGTAACTTCCACAGTACAGATCAAAATCCGCATCATACTTAGAAACTACATGTACAAACTTGCGCACATCAGCTACATCATGAAATTTAATTGGGAATTTTTCCACGATCATCACTCCTTTTTGCAATGAAACTTCTCACTCCATTTACTATCCCATACATTATATGTTTCCCCAACTCCCATGTAACATTGCCAAATGCTACCACATTTTCCAAGGCTTTTATACCCTTTTTCTATTATTTTTATCCAAAATCTTCGTTTTTTTCTATTTTTTATAAAACGCCATATTTTTTTCGATATTTCGCTGGCGTGATACCATTCTTTCTCTGGAAATATTCGCTGTACCTGCTCTGGGAACTAAAAGCACAGTAGTTACTGATTTCCTGCAAGGAATAATCCGTATATTTCAAAAGTTTCTCGCTGGAAATAATTTTTTCTTCTATAATATATTGTTTCAGCGTCATGCCCGCCTCCCGGCGAAAGCGATCCGATAAATAATTGGGAGAAACACCCATATGTTCCGCCACATCTCGCACCAAGAGCGGTTCATGAATATGGCAGAACACATAATCCTTAATCCTGTTCAAAAAGGGAGCGTCCCCAAATTTCTGCTGCAGATGGCTGACCTGCCTGGCATACTCCACCTGAGCATCCCGCGTGGCATTCTGAACCTTTATGGCATCTGTCAGATGCTCCTCGATCTGATAGATAAAGGTATCCGCCATGGAATACGCCAGTTCTGGATGCATCCCCCCCTTGATGGCACTTCTGGCAGACAGGGTAATAGCGCAAATTGCCAAATTCTTCTGCTGCCTCACCGTATCTGATGCCAGCGTGCCCGCATGCCCACTGTACACCTCCTCGAAACACTCCCGCAGCCCCGGCACATCTCCCCGGCAGATGCACTCCTGCTCCCTCACTTCCTGGCTATAAGGATTGTGTCTGGCTCCCTCTTCCTGCCGGCGGAATATATCTTTCGTCAGCTGTTCCTTGATGGAAACTCCCGACACGATATTGCGCTCCAGAATCTCCCGAATCTTTAACTCTTGTCCTGTCATCATTTTCCACAGGATGACGATGATAGCCGTCAGTTCATCCTGCGGGCAATAGGGATACTGCTTCGCCGCCTCATCCCCGAAATCATAGATCCTGAGCTTTCCCAAGCCCAGAAAGCAATTCTCCTCCCCGCACCATAGCAGGGCATAGGTAACTCCATTTTCCTCCACGTTCAGTAAGGGAAATTCTTTGTCGTTGCCGCAAATCTTTTCCGGCTCAATCAACGCCTCCCCATCCACCGCCTCCAGAGCCTTGAAAACCGTGCCATCCTCCCGATACAGGGCAATGGGCGCATGAAGCAGCGAAATCATCTGTGTTACCATAAATAAATCCAGCATCGTACAACAATCCCCCGTCTTGCGAACTTTCCCATCAGTTTAAAAAGGGCACCACGAAATGTGGTGCCCTCTCTCGCCGCCTTACGCAAGCGCCGCCGTAATAATTGCCATAGAATATACCTCTGAGGCATTGCATCCTCTGGATAAATCATTCACAGGCGCATTCAATCCCAGAAGAATGGGGCCATAGGCCTCAAAGTTACCCATGCGCTGGGCAATCTTATATCCGATATTCCCTGAATTGATATCCGGGAAAATAAAGGTGTTGGCATGGCCCGCCACCTTGGAGTCCGGGCATTTCGTCCTAGCCACTCTGGGGGAAACCGCCGCATCGAACTGCATCTCTCCCTCAATGGGAAGTTCAGGATATTTTTCCTTGGTCTTAAGCGCCGCATTTCTCATCTTGTCCACGTCCTCGCCACTTCCAGAGCCGTGGGTAGAATAACTCAGAAATGCCAGCTGGGGATCCACGCCGAAGATGCGGGCACATTCTGCCGCCTCCCCTGCGATTTCCACCAGCTCGTCCTCCGTGGGCTTAATATTGATGGCGCAATCCGCCATGGCAAGCACTTCGTTCTCGCCGGTAGCGCTGGGACGCACCAATATAAAGCAGGAAGAGACGATATTATTCTCTGGTTTTGTCTTAATCAGCTGCAGTGCCGGACGCACGGTATCTGCCGTAGTGTAGGTAGCGCCCCCCAGCAGGGAATCCGCCACGCCCATCTTTACCAGCATGGTGCCAAAATAATTTGTCTGCTTCAGGATTTCCCTTGCCTTTTCTGGCGTGATGCCCTTTTTCTTGCGGATTTCACATAGCACCTCCACCATCTCGTCCATCTTTTCATATTTCTCTGGGTCGATAATCTCAGCTCCTCGGATATTGAAGCCGCTCTCCTCTGCCGCATCAAAAATCCTCTCCTCATTTCCCACCAATATCGGGTGCAGGAAATTACTCGCTAAAAGTCTGGAAGAAGCCTCCAAAATACGAGCATCCTCCCCCTCTGTAAACACGATTTTCTTGGGGCTTTTTTTCAGTTCCCCAATCAACTGGCCAAAACCAAACAAAATATCATCTCCATTCTTTATATTTTATAAAATATAACACCCATACGAGCCTATTTTGAACCATATTCCCGCTCCTGTCAATAGAATAATTTATGTTTTTTACAGCCTGTCCCTAATCTCTTCCTCCACCCGCATCACTTCCTCATAAAAATCCCTGGCAGACAACAATTTACACCCCTGCCCCCGGATAATCAACTGTTCCAAACCATCGGAAGTAGCCACCGTCACATCATACTTGTCTCCCATGCGGTGTGCCAGTTTCTCTATATACTGGTCTGCCGTCTCTGCCTCCTTGGTATAAACCACATGAATGTTGTGGTAGTCATACATCTGTCCAATATTTCCCTTCACCTTATAGGCATCAAACACTAAAATCAACGTACATTTCCGGTATCCCTGATAATTGCACAAAATATCCATCAGCCTACCCCTAGCGGCATCAATGCTCTCCGCCGCCAACCGATTCAATTCCTCCCAGGCAAAGACAATATTATATCCATCCACCAGAAGATACTTTTCTGCGGATTTCTTAGGCGGCGCAGGGCGGGAAACCACCTCCACCCTCCGCTTCTGTCGCTTTTTATATGGCGCCCTCTTTCCCTCCTTCCTGTTGGCTGAAAAAGTTTTCCCAATAATCCGCTCCACCTCTTCCTCCCCCATGAAGTAATCCCCTTGGTCGCTCCTTCCAGAGCGCATGGGTACATTTTCCCGAGCATCCTCCTCCCGCTCTTCCGCCAGCAGGGGAACATGCATATGCGCCTCCACTTCATCCCACGGCACCACATATCCCGTTCCATGGCTGCAAAACACAGAGCCTGCAGGATTCGCCGCATCTAATTCCGGCTCGTAGCCGAAGTTTTCCACCACCTCTTCCTGATTGTGGCAGGGAAAATATCCTTTCAGCTGACAGGCGAGCTGGCCTCTGCCCTGAGAATATGCCTGCACCTCCTTTTGATAATTCCGCATGGTAATCACCGGAGCTATGCCAGTCAAAACACTCATTTCCCCCAACTGCTGCGGCACATCAATCTTCCCATGCATCTTCTCCAGATCTGTCATGGCACGTCCCAGCATCTCTGTGGGAACCTCCAGCCGAAAGGAATGCCACGGCTCCAGCAGCACGCACTCCGCCTTCATCAGCCCCTGCCGGATTGCCCGATATGTCGCCTGTCGGAAGTCGCCCCCCTCCGTATGCTTGAGGTGGGCTTTCCCATTTACTACCGTTATCCGCACATCCGTCAGTCCGCCCCCTACAAGCACGCCCCTGTGCTCCCTCTCTGCGACATGGGTGCAAATCAGCCGCTGCCAATTCCTATTCAGCACATCCTCGCTGCACTGGGTACCCACCTGAATTCCGCTCCCCCGCTCTCCCGGTTCCAGAAGCAAATGCGCCTCCGCATAATGGCGCAGCGGTTCGAAATGCCCCACCCCTTCCACAACATTGGCGATGGTTTCCTTGTACACAATCCGACCCTCGTCAAAATCAATGGCCACGCCGTATCGCTCTCTGATTTTTCGCCGCAAGATCTCAATCTGAACCTCTCCCATCATCTGGATCTGAATCTCTTCCAGTTCCTCATCCCAGAGAATCTTCAGTTCCGGCTCTTCCTCCTCTAGTTCCTTTAATCTGGGAAGAAAGGCATTGGCATGAAACCCCTCCGGCAGCACTACGCCGTAAGTAAGCACCGGCTCCAATACCGGGAGGTCAGATTCCTCCTCTGCACCCAAACCCTGCCCAGCATAGGTTTTTGTCAGGCCAGTCACCGCACACACTGCCCCTGCCGTCACCTGATCTACCGCCTCATACTTCTCCCCGGAATAAATGCGTATCTGATTGACCTTCTCCTCCCAGGCATCTCCTCGAACTCCCTCATCCGTCATTGTTCCCACCGTGCCGGAAATGCTCTGCCGTACCGCCAGAGTCCCCCCCGTCACCTTCAGATAAGTCAGCCTCTGATTGCCCCCATCTCTGGCAATCTTAAATACCTTCGCGCCAAATTCATCCCCATACTCCCGCTCCAAGGTAAAGCATCCAAACCCCTCCAGAAACTCCTCCACCCCCTCGTACCTCAAAGCCGAGCCGAAATAACAGGGAAATAATTTCCTATCGCAAATACCTTCCAAAATATCATCCAGGGAAAGCTCGCCTTTCTCCAAGAACGCTTCCAGCCAATCCTCTTCATTGACAGCCGCGTTTTCAAAAAACGCCTCCCTTTCCTCCCCGGAAGCCCTTTCCTTTTCCTCCCCGCACTCCTGAAAGCATCCCATAGCATGGGTAAAGTCCACGCACCGCTCCCCGAAATGCTCCTGCAGCCCAGCCAGAATCCTCTCCTGATCCGCACCGGGCTGATCCATTTTATTGACGAAAATAAACGTGGGAATATCATACCGCTGCAACAACCGCCACAGCGTGACCGTATGCCCCTGTATGCCATCGGCACCGCTCACCAGCAAAATGGCATAGTCCAGCACCTGCAGCGTACGCTCCATCTCCGCAGAAAAATCCACATGCCCCGGGGTATCTAGAAGGGTATATGCCGTATCCCCATAGGCAAACTCCGCCTGTTTTGAGAAAATGGTAATCCCCCGCTCCCTCTCTATGGCATCCGTGTCCAGAAATGCATTCTGATTATCCACACGGCCCAATTCCTGAATATTTCCAGCAGCGTAAAAAAACCCCTCGGAAAGGGTAGTCTTTCCCGCATCCACATGGGCGACCAAGCCGATGGTAATATGTTTTGATGGTTTGCTAACGAATGTATCATTAGACGTATCTTCCATAGAAAATACCCCTTTCTGTTCTATCTTAATTCATGATATCACAAAAAGGGATGTTCGTCTAAATCTTTTTTCTGTTTCAGGTTCCGCAAATATTTTTCCACTTCTGTAATCGTATTTTCTGCGGATTTTGTCTGCTGATGCGCTTTTTCGATGGATACAATAAAAAAATCATCATAATCTGACTTCTCTCTTAGTTGCTGAAGTTTCGCTATCAAGCGTCCAAATTCTCTTGGAAATTTTCCTGTTGCAACATACATCTTATTAAAATGTGCCACCACGTCCTTGTGTCGCCTAAAATCCTTTTCCTCTATTGCCAGCACCGCTTTAAGTGCATAAAACACAGCATAATATGAACGATTGATTGCATCCTTTATCATTTCATTTTGCAGCATTATTTTAGAAGCATTCAAACTTTCCCTTGCCTGCTGCATGCGATATTTGCACAAGTCCCATTTTCTTTCATCCAACAAATTCAACCCCCTCGCGTTTTACATTGTCATAAAAGGGCAATGCTCCCAGCCAGTAATTAAACTGTTCCTCATTCTTAACAATGACAGAAATCTGTACTCCATATTCCATGAAAAGTTCAAACGCCTCGTCATACAAAGCATCTTCCACTCTCTCAATCTGATCTTCGGGCAAGGAAGTTAAAATCATGATATCTACATCAGAATCCTCATGATAATCTCCTCGGGCATATGAGCCATATACCAGCAATTTTCGATAACTCTCTCCCATAAGTTCTCTGGTTTTCTGTGCAAATATTAATAAAACATTCTGAATTTTTTCCATAGAAAATACCCCTTTCTGTTCTATCTTAATTCATGATATCACAAAAAGGGGTAGAAGTCGATATGCCGCCTGCATATAGGAAAGCCCGTCATCCATGCCAAAAATCCTCGATTTTATTAGACTGCGAGCAGCAGCACATTCTTTTCCAAATCATAATCCTTGCTAACGCCGTCATCCGAATAATATCCATAGGGCTTCACCTGCTCTCCAAAAGAATACAAGGTCAAATCCTGCCAGTCAACCGCCTCCACATGCTCCCCTCCCCGGGACAGGGGCAGAATATAATTTTCCCGCAGGAATATGCACACGTCCCCCAGAGGCATCTCCACATAATGATACCCCTTTTCATACATCTGGCCAAAAGAAGGCTCGCCTTGATGGAAGCGGAGCAGCTTCATCCTCTCAGGGATATAGACCGTTCTTCCCAAAGCATTTTGCTCATACACCGGGGCAATCATGATACTCTCCCCAACCATAAGCTGATCCTCCACCCGCCGCGCCAGCGAATCTTTCCCATAGAGAAATCCCAAGGGGCGAAACATCATCCGATTCCCCAGCGCCGCCTTCATAAACTCGCTGTACAGGTAGGGCAGAAGCTGGTAGCGGATCTTAATAATATTTCCCATAGCTTCCTGCCTCTCAAACTGGTACACCTCCTGCTTTCTAGTTCCCATGGCAGAATGGTTCCGCATCAGCGGCGTAAAGATAGCGAAGGAAAGCCAGCGAATCATCAAGTCTTCCGTGGTATTGCTCCCAAACCCGCCAATGTCGGCGCCCGTATACAGAAATCCGCACATATTCAGGGAAGGCATCATCTTAATATTCAAAGCCAGATGAGACCACCATCCCAGATTATCTCCCTGCCAGATTCCTCCATAGCGATGCATCCCCACATAGGAAGACCGGGAGTACAATAGCACCCTCTGGTCAGGCCTCAAGCGGTCAAAAGCCTCAGAGGCCCTTCTGGTCATATAGTACCCGAAGATGTTGTGTACCTGGTCATGGCGAATGCGCCGCCCCTGATAATTATGATAGAAGGACTTGTAGTCTTCCTGATTGTTGGCAATCCCCGCAACCATTCCAGTAAATTCAAAATAACTATTCACATCTAAGTTTTTCGTCCGAAACTCCCCAATACGGTCAAAAACCTCCTTCATATGCTTCTCAGAGTAAAAAATCGCCGGCTCATTCATATCATTCCAGAATCCATCTATTCCCATATCCAATAATTTCTGATACTGATTCCCAAACCATGCGCCCGCTTCCTCATCAAGCATATCTGGAAAATGGCATTTCCCCGGCCACACGCCCACGACAAAATCCTCGCCCTGCTCGTCCTTGCAGAAATATCCCTTCTCCTTTCCCTCCTCGTAGACCTCATACCCCTCCTCGATCTTCACGCCCGCATCAATGATAGGCACCAGATGAATATGCTCCTCATCCATCTCCCGCACCAATTCTTCAAAATCTCCAAACCTCTCCCCGTCCACGGTGAAATCCTTGTACCGCTCCATATAATCAATATCAAGGTAGATGCTGTCCAAAGGAATTCGATGCTCCCTATGCTTCCTCGCAACCTCCCGCACTTCTTCTGATGTCATGTAACTCCAACGGCTCTGCCCATACCCAAAAGCCCACAGAGGCGGAATGTAGCTCCTGCCGATCAGTCCCCGGAACTCCTCCACCACTGCATCCGGCGAATCTCCCTCAATCAGGTAGCAATCCACATCCAACTCTTCCAGCCGTACCTCCAGCAAATCATATCTGGTATACCCCACATCAAAGGTCACCTTCCCCGGCGTATCCCAGAAAACTCCCAGATGCCTTTCCCCGCTAATCAGAAAGAAATTGTGTGCGCCATACAGAGACACCTTATCCTCCCCATGAACCCCGTCATCTGCGCACATGCTCTCATAAATCCATCCCCGCTTATTGATTCCCCGCACATTCTCTCCCAGCCCATAGACAATATCCTCCTCCGTCAGAGGAAAGAAAAACCGACCATTCTCCCTCTTTACTGGAAACTCCTCCCGGGGAGAGCATTCCGGCTTATTTAATACGGCTTCCGTATCTATTGGTTTTCCAAAACAATATCTCCGTGTCATACCATCCGATTCCTTTCTATATTATGTGCTACCGTTCACAACAACCCATTCCTTCATGCATTGGCCATTCTTCCCCTGTCATAGAAGGCTGCCATCCGGCTTTGCAAAAATTATAGCATAGCGTTTTACCGCAATACAATCATTCTTTTCTTTGAAATATGCCAAATTTCTGCTTTTTTCCTGTTCGCTCCGCAACCAGCAATGCCTTGAATCGACCGACAATTAACGAACCTTATCATAAGAATTTGGATGCCAAAAAAAGAGAGAAACATTTCTGCTTCCCTCTTTCGCATTTGCTCTCTTAAATGGACTCGCCCTCATTCACAGAACATGAATTCCCTGCTTCCTTACAATTTGGGAACCTTCGCCAAACTTCTGGCAATCTCCTCATCCGTGGGGATATAATCGCTCATCTTCCCATTGTTGAATGACTCATAGGCATACATGTCAAAATACCCCGTACCCGTCAGGCCAAAGAGAATCGTCTTTTCTTCTCCCGTCTCCTTGCATTTCAGCGACTCGTCCACAGCGACGCGGATGGCATGGCTGCTCTCCGGCGCGGGCAGGATTCCCTCCACCTTGGCAAACTTCTTCGCAGCATCAAACACCGCTGTC
>CASGVX010000032.1 GCA_949346185.1 uncultured Lachnospiraceae bacterium | reverse complement strand
GGTTGATGAGAAATATATAATACAGAACAGTTGGGGTCTTATTATCCCCCTGGCGAAGGCAGTTCTGAAGTGGAAGAAGGCTGCCGGGGTGAAGGGATATGAGATTTATCGCAAAAATACCGGCGGAAAGTATAAGAGGGCGAGGCGCATCGGCAGCAAGGATACGGTAAAGTGGACGGCGGGAAAGCTCTCTGGGAAGAAGCCCACGTATTTTAAGGTGCGCGCCTATGTAAAATACCGTGGGAAATATGTGTATGGGGAGTTTAGCGCTACCCAGACTGTGGTGAGCCTGACAAACTATAAGATTGTGCGGAAATTTGCCTCTCTTCAGAAGAAGTTTCCCAGTGGAAAATATTGGAATCACAAGGGAAAGGCAAAATGGAGCAGTTCCACCATTACCAATAGGCCTTGCGTTCACCATGATGTGGTGGAACCCAGCTGCAATTACTATCGCTGCCCTAATAAGATGATTGGCTACCAGTGCTATGGATTTGCTTGGAAAATGAGCGACTTGATTTATGGGAAAAAAGCCAAGATTAAGAATTTCCGTTCCTATGGAAAGTGCAGGATGGGGGATGTGATTCGCTATAAGGGACATTCGGCGATTATTACGGAGAAATATTCTTCTTACGTGGTAGTAGGAGAATGCAATGCGGGGAATACTTGCATTATCAACTGGGGAAGAAAGGTATATAAGTGGGAATTATCCGGGGCATTGTATAGTCGGAGATACTGACATTATTTGCCTTGATTCAAGGGATTATAGAAAATGACCAGAATCGTTCAGGTTGCACATAAGATAGATGAGTCTAAAACCAGTGTAGAAATGAGGATGGATATGCAGGAAACGGCAAGGGAAGCAAATATATATAGGGAGGCGGCAGGTCTTGAGGAGGCGGCAGAGTGCGTGCTGCGCTTTGAGCGAAAGGCGGCCGCTTACCGCAATGCAGGGAAGAAGTTCCAATCCATTTCCGGGTATATGGATTCGGCGGAGCGGACTAAACATTGCCGTCAGAAAGCGGATTCGGTGGAGAAGCAGGGCATGGAGGAAGCTTTTGCCCTAGGAAAGAAAAAGGAGCAGGAGGCTAGGACGAAGAGCGATTTCATTGATGCCATTGCAGAGTATAAGCGGGTGTGGAAGAGGGACGACTATGCCCGGGAGGCGAAGGAGCGTATAGATGCCTGCAAGGAGGCTGTGATGCGGCTGGAGACTAGGTCTCTGTGGAAGAAGAGGTTGATTACGCTGGCAGTGCTTGGGGGGCTGATATTGATTTTTCTTAATACAGACGCCTACCCCTTCGCCAAGGGCATGATTCATCAGGCTACTGGGGATTATAAGCTGTCTATTGCCAACTTCAAGGAGGGAATGGGAGTTCCTTGGGCTCAGGGCAAGATGAAGAAGAGTTATCTCTATCTGGGGCAGAAGTATTTGAAGGAGGGAAAGCAGGAGCAGGCGCTCCGGGCATTCCGTAGGGCGGGAAATACTTTGGAGGCACCGGAGGAGGCGGCGAAGCTGGAGCAGAAGATATTGGCTGCGGCAGAGCCGGGAGACGTGGTTCGGTTTGGCAAAGGGAATTGGCTGATGCTGGACAGGAAAAAGGATTGGGTGTTCATGGTGTATCAGGATAAGGGAACTAGGATGGTGTACAGCCAGGAGGAAGCGGATTGCTGGGAGGACACGAAAGTGTACCGATGGCTGAACAGTGTCTTTGCTTTTGAACAATTGACGGAGGCGGAGCGGGAGATTTCTTCTGCCAGTGCTGGAAATGGCAGGATGGGGGAGTACGCTACCCTTCTGACGCTGGAGGAAAGAGAGAAATATGGTCATATCATGGGATATCTTAATTCTGATGAATCAGGCGGCAGACAGAAGGAGAAAGAAGGATATGGTGAAAGCATTATTGCCTATGGGCACAACTGGTGGCTGAAAGATTTGGGCCTCTCCTCCATGGGGGCAAGTTATGTGAATCAGGAGGGGACGGTGCGGCAGACGTATGTCAACAGCATGACCAATAGCGTCAGGCCTGCCATTTGGGTGAAGGTAAATGGCGACAAGAATTTCTAGGGCAAATTCTTCCTTCGTGGGTTGCGTATGTCGGCTTGTCTGGAAGTGTGATCAAAAATAGAGAGTGGGATTTGCATGTAAACAAATCAGATAGAAAGAGAAAGGAAGCGGAGCAGAATGTGTGGAATTGTAGGTTATAATGGAAAGGATTCGGTAACAGATCAACTATTGGAGTCACTGGAATTATTGGAGTATCGGGGATATGACAGCGCAGGGCTTGCCACATTGAATGAGACTACCGGGAAGGTGAAACTGCGGAAATGCGCAGGCAGGGTGGCTGACCTGCGAAAGATTTGCCAGAATGACAAGAAGATTTCTACCTGTGGAATCGGACATACCAGATGGGCCACTCATGGCGGCGTGAACGATGTGAATGCCCATCCTCACCGCAGCGGGGACGTGCTGCTGGTGCACAATGGGATTGTGGAGAATTATGAGGAGCTGATTGACCATTTCATGCTTCACAAGGAACTGAAATCCCAGACGGACACGGAAGTTGTGGCGGCAGTATTGAATAAGTTTTATCAGGGAGACCCCCACGAGGCCATCTGCAAGACGGTGAAGTATCTGAAAGGAACTTTTGCCCTAGTGGTGATGTTTGTGGATCAGCCGGAAGTGATTTATGCCATCCGCAATGTGAGCCCCATCGTGGCCGCATACAATCATAACGGAACCATGCTTGCGTCAGATGTGGCTGCTCTGGGCGGCACGGCTGACAAATATATGGTGATTCCGGAGTATGTGATTACTGAGCTTCACAAGAATGAGATTAAGTTATTTGATTTGAAGGGCAAGTCGGTGGAAGCCCATTTTATGGATATTGACTGGGATACGACCAGAGATGGCAAAGGAAAGTATCCATTCTATATGGAAAAAGAAATTATGGAGCAGCCAGATGTAATTAAGGCTACGATGGAAGAGCGTATCGTAGATGGGAAGATTGACTTGTCCGGGGATGGCGTGCCGGATGAGGTATTGCGGGACTGCGAGCGCATCTGCGTGGTTGCCTGCGGGACTGCCATGCATGCAGGACTGGTGGCAAAGACCTTGGTTCAGTCAAGGCTTGGAATGCATATGAATGTGGAGTATGCGTCTGAATTTATGTACGGCAATCCAGTGATTGATGAAAAAACGCTGGTGCTTGCCATCTCCCAGTCTGGCGAGACTATTGATACTTTGGAGGCATTAAAGTATGCTAGGAAGAATGGGGCGAAGAGCATTGCGATCATCAACGTGAAAGGTTCTTCCATCGCCAGAGAGAGTGATTATGTGATGTATACCTCGGCGGGGCCTGAGATTGCGGTGGCAAGTACCAAGGCGTATACCACCCAGCTGGCAGTGCTGTTCCTTTTGGTGGGACGCATGGCAAAGGTGCGGGGCGTCTTTGATGATGCGGCAGAGAAGGCTTATCTGGAGAATATGGTGCAGGCACCGGATAAAATGCAGGAGGTATTGGGGCAGAAGCACGACATCCATAAGATTGCTCGGGAGATGCTGGATGCCAAGGATGCCTATATGCTGGGCAGGGGCTTGGACTACTCCATCCTGCTGGAGGGGGCGCTGAAGTTAAAAGAGGTTTCCTATATCCATACGGAGGCTTATGCCTCTGGCGAATTGAAGCACGGAACGATTGCTCTGATTACGGAAAATACGCCGGTAGTTGCCACGGTAACTCAGGAGAAGCTGAAGGATAAGGAACTTTCCAATATCCGCGAGGTACAGTCTAGGGGAGCCAGCGTGGTGCTGTTCGTGAAGGAGGGCATTGACTTGGCTGACGCAGAGTATGCGGATGTGTTTACTCTCCCTGCAATGATGGATGAATTTATGGTATTCCCCGCATCCGCCGCCTTGCAGCTGCTGGCATACTATGTTTCTATGGATAAGGGGCTTGATGTGGATAAGCCGAGGAATTTGGCGAAGGTGGTGACGGTGGAGTAAAAAAAGAACGCAAAACCAGAGTTCTTTACTTTGTATATGTTCGATTGGTAAAGTGTTGCGCCGGGGGAAAGGTAAATGGAAATGGCAGAGAAGTATGATTTTAAGGAAACGATGGTCACCCTGACGGATGAAGATGGGGTGGATAAGGATTTCTATGTGGATGAAATCTACGAGGTGCGGGGGCAGCTGTACGCTGCGCTGATTCCGGGGCATGTGGAGAATGTGACGGAATACTATGTGTTCCGCTTGAAGGATTTGGGGGAAGATGACTTCGAGCTGGAGGATATTGACAGCGAGGAGGAGTACGATGCGGCGGCGGATGCCTACGAGGAGTGCTTGGATACCCGCTTGTGGAATCTGACGGCGGAGGACGAGGAATAGATATGTGTGGTTGCTATTTTCGGCCATTCATCTTTGATGGGGATAGTTCTTCTGGATTGACAATAGGAACGATGTATCAAAAGCGGTGCCCTTTTGGGCGCCGTTTTTGATGACAAGATATTTGGTTATATTTTTTGATGGCAAGAAGATAAAGGAGAATATATATGCAGGGAAATGCGATTGTAGAACAAGTAGAGGCAAATGGCGAAATTGTGCAGGGTCGGGACATCAGTCTAAGCGTCAAGGAACTATTTCAGACGATAGCATGTCATTTTCCCAATATTTATAAAGACAATATAGGGATTTGCGGGGAATACAAGGAAAAAAATATGCCATATAAAAGGGACTAGCTTTGTTGGTGATTTCATGCTATACTGATAGCAGATACCATGGTTGAGAGCTAGATTTAATGATGGAGGCTTGCGGCGCAGAAGGCAGGCAGTTGGTGCATAGGAGAAACGGGGCGATGAATAGATTTAGATTTGTGGATTTGTTTTCCGGGATTGGGGGATTCCACCAGGCGATGGAGCAGTTGGGGGGAGAGTGCGTACTGGCGGCGGAGATTGATTCGTTTTGCAATAAGGTATATCAAGAGAATTATGGCATCTCCTCTGATCGGAATGTGCAGGAATTGGATGCCGTAGAAGATATCCCGCCCCATGATGTGCTGTGTGCGGGGTTTCCCTGTCAGGCGTTCAGCAAGGCGGGAAAGCAGGAGGGTTTGGAAGATGAAACCCGGGGTACATTGTTTTTTGAGATTGCCCGGATACTTCGGGCACAGCATAGTTCGTACATTGTATTGGAGAATGTGAGGAATTTGGTATCCCATGACCATGGCAATACTTGGAGGATTATTAAGAAAGTTTTGAGGGAATGCGGCTATCGCCTGACGGAGAAGCCGCTGATTGTCAGCCCTCACCAGCTGGGGATTCCCCAGTTGCGGGAGCGGGTAATTATTTTAGGTAAATACGAGCCTGACAATGTGGAGGAGCCTTTGGCAATAACAATAAATGCGAAAAAGAAGAAGAATGAAAACAGCATTTATGATGTCATTACAGAGGAATCGGTGGAGGGGAAATATTACATATCCCAGTATGAAGAGATGGTGCTGACTGCATGGGATGAATTCTATCAGGGAATCAATAGGAAGGTAATTGGATTTCCCATATGGGCAGATTATTTCAGATATGAAAAAGCACCAATAGATTTTCCAGATTGGAAGAGGGCATTTGTAGAAAAAAATATGATGCTTTACCAAGAGAATAGGGAATTTATTAATCAATGGCTAGAGAGGTACCATCAGTTAAAGGACTTTGCTCCCACCCACCATAAGATGGAGTGGCAGGCGGGAACCATGATTGACAATGTGTGGGAGGGTGTGATTCAGTTGCGTCCCTCTGGGGTGCGGATTAAAGCGCCTACCTGTTTTCCGGCTTTGGTGGCCATGGTGCAGATACCAATTATTGGGCGATATCGCAGGAGACTGACTGTGGAGGAGGCGGGAAGGCTACAGAGTTTTCCCAATCCCGTGAGAGTGAGGGCGGAGGAAGACTCAGAATCCTTTGTGTGCGATGGGAATGACCAGCAGGCATATAAGCAGTTTGGAAATAGCGTGAATGTGGAAGTGGTAAAATACTGTGCAAGAAAGTTATTTGAATTATGATATGATGCTGGGACTGCAGGGCACTGGAGCAATCTGCAGCATCATGATATGGAGTTGGCGATATGGACGTTTTGACGAAGGAGCAGAGGCGCAGGGCGATGCGGAGAATCCGTTCCAAGGATACCAAGATAGAAATTATTCTTCGCAAGGCTTTGTGGAAAAAGGGATACCGATACAGGAAGAATTATAAGAAGTTGCCGGGAAGTCCGGATATCGTACTGACGAAATATAAGATTTGCATTTTCTGCGATGGGGAATTTTTTCATGGGAAGGATTGGGAAGTGCTGCGCCCACGGCTGGCAAAGGGAAGCAATCCGGACTATTGGCTGCCCAAGATCGAGCGGAATATGGAGAGGGACAGGGAAAATGACCAGAAGCTCCTCCTCATGGGATGGACAGTGATTCATTTCTGGGGGAAGGATATCCAGAAAAAGCCGGAAGAGTGCATTCAGGTGGTGGAGGAAGCGATATTTGATAATTATCTGGATCGGTAAAAGGATATGGCTGCGAATAGAGATGTCTGATTTGCATGAAATAATGGTCTGGAGGGTTTCCAAATATGGAAAAGTGAGGTATACTCATATCAATAGTGTTGGGGTCAAAGGGTCTTTTGCCTCCAATTGATGCTAGAGAAAGGATGGGTTTTGTGAGCGAGGAAAAAATGGAGATGGGAGAAAATGAAGGCAGTGAATCAGAAATGAAGAATGGAGCAGGGATACCAGAGTGCAAAGGTGCTGGAGATAGCTCAGAGAATAAAATGAAGGAGCGGGAGAAAGGCTGCGCAGGTCATGAGACAGAGGGGAAGGGCCAGAAAGCGGGAAGCCGAGACAGCGCCAAGAGGGAGAGCAAGGAAAAGAGGATTCGATGGTTCCGCATTAACCAGAAGTATATGTCTATCTGCAGATATGCGCTTTTTGTGATTTTTTCTGGAATTTTGCTATATATTATTGCTTCCCATGGGGGTCAGACGATTGCGTTCTTGAAAAATATGATTCATGTGCTGACGCCTTTTTTGATAGGCGTGCTCATTGCTTATTTTTTGAATCCCTTGGTTGCCAGGATAGATGGGCTGCTCCAGAAGAGGGTCGCCAAGGGAAGAGTGCCAAGGGTGACGGTGATTTTATCTATTGTCATGGCCTATGTCATCGTGCTGGGATTTATTATTGCGGCATTTGTCTTTGTGGTGCCTCAGGTGGGAGCCAGCATCCGGGAATTGACGGAGAAGGTTCCTGGAATGTATGACAGCATTGCCAGAGAACTGGGTCATTTGGAGGAGCGCTTTCCTGAATTGGAGAAGCAGTTTCCCGCCATTAACTGGGACGACTTTAATAAGCAGCTTGCCAGCACTGTGCCTAATTTGGTGGCCTATGGAACCAATGTGGTAAGCAGCATCGTTCCCATGGTGTATTCATTCTCGGTATCCATTGTGAAACTAGTCATTAATTTGCTGCTGGGGCTGTTTATTTCCATCTATATGATTTATAGCAAAGATTCCTTCCGATATGAGGCAAAGCGGGTAGTTTATGCGCTGTTTCCTGAGGAAAAAGGGGATGTGGTATGCACCACGTTCCGGGAGTGCAATGATATTTTTGGAGCCTTTCTCATTAGCAAGGCGATTGATTCTCTGATTATTGGCTGTCTGTGCTGCATCTTGATGACCATACTGGGATTACCTTATGCGGTGCTTCTCAGCGTGATTGTGGGAATCACCAATATGATTCCGTATTTTGGCCCGTTTGTGGGGGCTGTTCCCGGTGTGCTGATTTATCTGTGCATTGATTGGGAACTTGCCTTGGTTTTTGCCATAATGATTCTGGCTCTGCAGCAGTTTGACGGGCTGATTCTAGGGCCTAGGCTATTGGGGCAGTCTACGGGCCTGAGTCCCATCTGGGTGATATTTGCCATCACGGTAGGAGGCGCTTATTTTGGCTTTGTGGGCATGTTCATCGGCGTCCCGGTAGTGGCGGTGATTGCCCATCTGTGCAACAAGTTTATCACCAATAGGTTGCGGGGAAAGAATATAAAGGCGTTGCAGCCGGACGAACTATCGGCGGGCGAGAAGCCGACAGATGGGGGTGCCTAGGTGGAAGAACTTCTCCTCATATTCCGTCATGACGTTGTGGGGGGCGGGGCCGTTTCGGTGGAGGTCGAAGTTCACTTCCTCCTTTATCCAGCCGGCAGCGTCTAGTTGTTCTAGGGAAAATTCAAATAGGGGACGGTTGTCTGTCTTAAATTGCAGGTGGCCGTCCTTTCTTAATATCTGTTCATATAGCCGCAAATGTTCTATGGACGTAAGTCGTCTCTTGGCATGACGGTCTTTCGGCCAGGGGTCTGAAAAATTTAGGTAGATTCGGGATACTTCTCCCGGTGCGAAGAATTCTGCAATATCCGCCGCATCCATGCGAAGGAAGAAGAGGTTGCCTGTCTCTAACGCTTCCCGCTTGTCTAAGGCTCTCACCAGCACGCTGGAATATTTCTCCACGCCGATATAGTTGATATCCGGGTGCTTTTGCGCCATCTGAATAATGAACTGCCCCTTTCCCATGCCGATTTCTATGTGAATTGGCTGGTCGTTGTGGAAGAAGTTCTGATTCCAGAGCCCGCGGTAATCGCTGCCCTCTGCGCCGTCTGTCTGTACGGTGTAGGGATTGTCCAGGATGCGTTGCCCGGCTCCCTTAACATTTCTCAATCGCATATAACTGTTCCTTTCTGCCTGGGATTGATAACCTAGCCAGTTGCTATTCTCGCCTTAACCAAGTTCGAGGATTTTTGACAGGTAACTTGTCAATAGTAGCATAAATAATGAATTACGTAAAGGTTTTGTCAGAGAGTGAGAAGTATGTTATAATATGCGGCGGAAAGGATGATGGGAAATGAACCATATTGTAATAGATTTAGAGATGAATATGATAGAAAAGCAGTATCGCGATGAACAGAAATTATCCAGCGAGCTGATTGAGATAGGCGCAGTCCGCATGGATCAGGACTTTAAGATGCTGGACACTTATCAGACATATGTTCTGCCGGATTTTGGCCCGATGGATGAGCATATCATTCAGTTGACGGGAATCACTGATGAGATGCTGGTGGGTGCGCCAAAGTTCCGGGAGGCGATGGACGATTTTGCCACATGGGTGGGCAGAGAACGGGCGCAGTTTTATTCCTGGAGCCTGTCAGATATCCGCCAATTCCAAAATGAATCCAAATTCAAGGGGTATACGGGGAAGATTTTGGATAAGATGGAGCGCAATTGGAATGATTTCCAAGAGGAATTTAGCAATCTTCTGGGGATAGAGAAGAAGGTGCGGCTGAAACAGGCTGTGGCATCTGCAGATTACGAGTTTACGGGGGATGCCCATACGGCATTGGCAGATGCGGTGAATACAGCGGAAATACTCAAGCTATCCAAGGATAGGGAGGAGTTTGAGCGGGTGATGAAGCCAGTATTGGATTTGTTCCGGATGGATCATGAGGACAATACGTTGCTCCGCATGTGTCCGGAGTTTTTTGCCTCCCTGCCCGAACTGGAAAAGTAGCCTGCATCTGAACGTAGGATTTGCCGCTATTAGCTACTATGATGCGCGGGAGGAACTGCGGGTCTTTTTGACCTTGACTTTAATTCGGGCTTTCTTGCCGTTGAAGGTTTTTACAGTAATGACGGCGGTTCCCTTTTTTTTGCCAGTGACCTTTCCCTGCTTGCTGACCTTTGCCACCCGAGGCTTGCTGGAGGTATAGGAAATGCTGTAGCTGGCAGTATTTGCGGGCAGTTTGACTTTGATAGAAAATCTTTTCTTGACCTTGATGGTCTTTTTTCTGGCAGGGGTGGTGCGGATTTTCTTGGGGGCGGCCTTGACCGTTATTATCACGGAGGTGGTTGCGCCGGTGGACAGGGTGGCGGTGATGGTGGCGCTCCCTTTTTTCTTTGCTCGGACTTTCCCATTGGAAGAGACAGTGGCTACGGATGGATTGGAACTGGCATATGCTATGGGCTTGCTGGCGGTATTTTTGATGATGGGGGTCAGGGTGAACTTTTCTCCGGCCCCCAGTTTATATTTGGAGGGGGAGAAGCGGATGGAGCCTGCCTTTTTCTTGTTCACGGTAAATGCCTTGATGCACACGTTATTGTATATGCCTGCCTCCGTATTTCCGCTTGCAGAAATGGGCGTGGAGTGCAGATCCATCCACTGGTATGAGGATTCCCCGCTCTCCGTGTTGGTGCCGTAGGCGTAGCAGAAACTTTTTCCGGGCGTGGAGTGGAAGTTCATTTCAAGGGAAGAGGAATACAGGGGCGTGCCTTCGATGGGGATGAAGCCGTTTTTCTCGTTGGTCTGATGGTATGACACCACTACGGAAAATCTCTCATTTGCCTTCAATGAGATGGATTTGGGCAGAGAGATGGTGTGGTAGCCGCTGTATTTTTCTGTGCCAGTCAGAGTTGCGGCAAGGGTGCCGCTGGTGGGATTGCCTTCAGCCACATTCTTGTATATTTTTATAGTGTAGGGCTGGTCTGCTGTGGCAGTATATAATGCTACAGCCTTCAGTGACTGGGTGTAATTTTTGTTGGCGGTAAAAATATTTGCCACCTTCATGGGATGCTCTTTGTGGGGAACCAGAGTGCTGCCCCAGCCAGAGCCGTCATATTGATAATTATTGTCATAAGCGGAATTTTCCGTTCCTTGGAAACTATATATTTCCCCTAGGGAGGGTTCATCATAGGAAAGCCAGAAATATCCCTTCTGTCCGTAATTAGTGCCGTAACTGTTGGCAATGAGCCAAGCGCCGTTCCTGCTGGGAGGCTGCTCTCCAAAATGATGCCTGCTGTAGTTGTCATCCCAGCCTATGATGGTGACGCAGTGGTTGGCATAACTAGTATTCTTTTCGTTCTGAAAATAGCTGAAGGTTCCATCGCTGCATTTCGTCAAATGTTCCTCGTCTGAGTAAAAGGATGCTTCCAGTGCCCCTGTATTCATCAGGGCTGATTTGATTTCGTCCATGGAGGCGCCATCGTAGCAGTCGGAATCTGTCAAATAATAATCCGCCTGATAGCGCAGGGCATTGGCATTTTGCTTCATGGCATTTGCCATCCTGAAGAGGCTCTTGGTAGTGGATGCATTGAAGGGGGCGGCAGATTCCCTTACTGCGCCGGACCATCTGGCCAATACGAAGGTACCCAGCAGTGCATTGCTGCCTCTTAAGTATGGGAGGGCGTTGCAGTAAGTGGAATAGCTGTAAGTGTTTCTGATGGCGCTGCTCTCAGCATGATATGCGGATTTGGCGCTACTTTCCCGAAAGGTGATTCCGTCCTTGTAGAGGGGATCTGAGGGGGTCTGGGATGGGGAGAATAGGAACCAGCTCAGATGGCTCTCGGACAAATCCAAGGAAGGCGAGGCCTTCTTGGTTTTGATTAAATTGGATTCCAGAGATTTTAGCGAGGCAAATGCCCAGCAGCATCCGGAATATCCCTGGCTCTTGATGGAGGTGACGGCCTTTTTCTCCCGCAAGTCGAAAGAGGAGGGGAGGGAGCTGGTCTTTGAGGTGTCGGAGGTCTTTTTTGCGTCTGCCTTGACGGAAGACAGGGACTTGCCCTTTCTGTTCAAATGCCGATAGGATAGAATCCCGTCCTCTTCTCTCTGGATATTGCCCTGATAGATGTCATCCACCGTGATGGGGCAGACTGTTTTTTCTGCCGCCCCCGCCTGAGCGATGCTGCAGCAAAGGGAGGGAAGCATTGCCCCTAGGATGAACAGGGGTCGTATTTTCTTTCTGATATTGTATAAATCATTCATAGGAAATCCTCATTTCTCGGTTCATAAGTAGTCGTATTTCGGAATACTATAGAACAGGAATATGTTATTAATTTGCAATGATTATGTAAAAAATGTGTCGCCATGGGCGGATATCTTGTTGTTTCTTCCTAATA
>CASGVX010000031.1 GCA_949346185.1 uncultured Lachnospiraceae bacterium | reverse complement strand
TATTCTCTGATGCTGGAATCCCACAATGACACCGCCGTGGCCATTGCGGAACATGTGGGAGGCTCCGTGGAGGGATTCGCCGCCATGATGAACGCCAAAGCGGCAGAACTGGGCTGCATCCGAACAAACTTCGTCACCCCCAATGGCCTGGACAGCAAAGAGCACTTCACCACTGCAAAGGAACTCTGCCTCATCGCCGCCTACGCCATCAAGAATAAAGAATTTCTAAAGATCATCGCCACTCCCTCCTACCAATTTTCCAACCGGAAGGGCACTAGGAAATACCAAGTGCGCAATCGGGACGCCTTCCTCACCAGCTACCCGGGAGCCATCGGCATCAAGACCGGATTTACCGGAAATGCAGGCTACTGTTTCTGCGGAGCCGCCAGAAAGGGAAGCCAGACCCTCATTACCAGCGTGCTGGCCTGCGGATGGCCCCCCAATAAGTCCTGGAAATGGAAAGACACCAAAGCACTGATGAACTATGGCTTTGATAATTTTAAAAAGATATCCATCACCCCGGAAGAACTCCCCTCCTTCCTGCCCGCAAGCCAAGGAACGGAGGGGGAGATTCCCATCGCCTCCCTAGTGTCGGAAAATCTCGCCTTCGCCCTGCAGGAAAAGGACACTGTCACCCGGAAAGTGACCCTGCCAAAGGAGATAATTGCCCCGGTGCGAAAAGGAGATATCATCGGCTTCGACAAGTTTTACAAAAATGACATCCTTCAATATGAATTTCCAATTCTGGCTCAAAAATCCTGCTCTGCCAGAAGCCTGCCCTATTACCAGAAACTGGTCAGGAAGCTATTCCTATTCCAGCGCCACGGCTAGCCCCATGCAGCCGCCTATGCATCAGCGAAGTTCAGCACAGCCGCCCATGCCCGGGGCGGCTGTCTTATTTCCTATTTGCGTGCGCAGTTACCCTTCACAGCCATCCATCCCATCAGGCGTTTTCCAGAAACGTGACATAACATTTCTGCGCCTCGTAGATATCCGCCTTGCTGGTCACCTCCCATGGCCCATGCATGCTAAGCACCGCCACCCCGCAGTCAATGACCTCCATCCCATAGAGAGAGAGAATGTAGGCGATGGTGCCGCCGCCCCCCACATCCACCTTGCCCAGTTCCGCCGTCTGGTAGAATACATGGTTATCGTCCATCATGCGGCGCAAAGCCGCCAGATATTCCGCATTGGCATCATTGGAACCGCTCTTTCCCCGGCTGCCGGTAAATTTGCTGAACACCACGCCATAGCCGCAGAAGGAGGCATTCTTCTTCTCAAAGTAAGTATAGTACAGAGGATCATACCCTGCATTCACATCAGAGGAGAGCATGCGACTATTCTTTAGGCAGCGGCGCAGACACAATTCGCTGAAATCCCCCATGCAGTTCATGATTTCCGCCACCGCATTCTCAAAGAAATGGGACTGCATCCCCGTGGCTCCCACGCTGCCAATCTCTTCCTTATCCACCAGAAGGCAGCATGCGGTCTTTTCCAGCTTGTCCACCTCCAGCATGGCATCCAGAGAAGTGTAGGCGCACACCCTGTCATCCTGGCCGTAGGACAGAATCATGCTCCGGTCAAAGCCCAATTCCCTAGCTCTTCCTGCCGGAACAATCTCCAGCTCTGCGGAGATAAAATCCGCCTCCTCCATGCCATACTCCTCTTTCAGAAGTTTCAGCACATTTGCCTTTACGGCATCCTTTTCCTCACCCTCCAATGGCATGCTGCCCACAAGGAGGTCCAGCTTCTCCCCCTCTACCACTTTTGCCGCCTTTTTTTCCATCTGCTCCCCTGCCAGGTGAATCAGCAGATCTGACACGCAGAATACCGGGTCGCTGTCCTTCTCCCCGATGCAAATCGTCTCCGTAGAACCATCCTTCTTCACCACCACGCCGTGGATTGCCAAAGGCATAGACACCCACTGGTATTTCTTGATTCCGCCATAATAATGGGTATCCAGATAGGACATCTCCCCCTTTTCATAGAGGGGATTCTGCTTCACGTCCAGTCTGGGGGAATCAATATGAGCCCCCAGAATATTCATTCCTTCCTCCAAGGGCCTCTTCCCGATATGAAACAAGGCAACCGCCTTTTTCATGCACACATAGTATACCTTGTCCCCCGCTTTCAGAGACTTCTCCTTCTCTACAATCTCCTCCAAATCCTCATATCCCGCCTCCTTCGCCTGACGGACGATCTCCCGGGTGCATTCCCTCTCCGTCTTTCCAACACTGAGGAAATCCAAGTATTTCTTGCAAATCTTGTCTAATTTTTTCAAATCCTTTTCCGTGTAATAATTCCAAATATTCTTTCTCTCCATCCTGTCCATCCTTTCCATCATCATAAATCACAGTAATTTCCCATCATCAATCCCATTTTCCCCCGCAAGGGCAATTACACCATCACAAAGGCAGCCCGCTATAATAAGACAAATTGCCCATCTTCCTTACGCTCCGGCGGATTTCGGCACAAACCTCCTCTTCCCTCTCACGGTTCGGCTGTTCCATTATAACAGATGTATTGTCTTTTTTCTTCCCCCCTTTTCCCATAACATGTATTTTTCTATTTCCCTTTTCCTCCTTGAGAATCAATTCTTCCCTGCGCCCCAGCACCCATTCCTCCAGCTGTTCAAATTCTTTCCGGTACTGTCCATAGCGCCCCACTGCCTTCCCATAGATTTCCCAGACGGAATCCTGACTCTCCCTGCTGGAATCCCATGGATTCTTCCAAGGCATCTTTTCATGATTCATCACCTTTCTCTTTCGGATATCATCATCTGTCACCATCAAATTGCTAAAGAGGCCATACTCCGATATACGATGCTCCCACTTCTCCAGCTCTTTCCGCTTCTTCTCGCTCCCCCCGTAAAATCCGCAGGCTATCATCCGCATCATCTTGATAGCGCCGAATACATTTTCCCTCTTCAGCCTGACCTTATACGTGCGCCCCACTGCCTTTACCAAAATATCTGCCAGGCATTCCCTTTCCTTCCGATTCGTTTCCATATACTCGCAGGGCTTGTACTGGGAGGGCAGCGCATCGCTTTTCAACGACAAAAGCTTGGCATCAATCGCCGCCTCCAGCCTGTGGTGCAACCCTCTCGTCGCCCTCTTGGAATACGGCACGTCCGGGTCGTATCCAATCCGGGCATAAATATATGGATGCATCATGGTATCCAGAGTATAATGGGCAAGGGCGCCATAGAGGTAGGCGAGCCCCACCTCCATCTTCAGGGAACTATCTGCCTCCCACACCGTCTGCCAGAGGTAGGCGAAGAACCTAGCCGTCCCCTCCTGGTGCATCCTGGCTCCTACATTCCGCTCCCTGCCACATGCCAGCATGGGCAGGTCATATAAAAATAAATCCGGTCCCTGACAGCCAATCCCAAAAATCCCCTCATGTTCCTCCACAATCCCAAGCAATTCCTCATTCGTAAACTTTCCAAATACCTCCCGCCCAAATATCTCATGCGCAGCAAACCCTGCCATCCAATCACCTCTCCTCTCCCGTCAAATCTCTCATAGAAATCTTCCTTTGATATAGAACCAGCCCGCCCCCAGCGCAAAGGCAATCCCCATCTGCCGAATCTTTGCCAGAACATATTTCTTCACGGAAAGATCCGTATCGCTTAGCACACTGGCAGTCTGAGCCACGCTGGAAAGCCCTCCAAAAGCGCAGAGCCCCAGAAAAATCCCTCCCTGCAGCCAATTCGCCAAAGGAAGGCGGGCAAATAATGCTCCCCCAGTTGTTATCTCCAAAACTCCAATTCCTATGTATTTAATCACATCCTCCAGCGGCAAAACATTTTCCATCCACAGAGCAATAATGGAAAAAAGCATCATATATCCCCCCACCTTTGCAATCACAACAAAGGCATCCAGAATACTCTCGTCCAGAGAGGCAATCCAGTTTCCCCGGCGGCAGGAAGGGCCAATGTCCCCCCGCCCCTCTCTCTCGCTAAAATGATATTTTTTGCCTACCCTGTCCCAGAGGGCGCCTAGCCAGGCAGACAGATAAAGAAGCAGGCATAGCTGGGCGGGCACCTTCATATTCATGCATTCCAGCCCAATGTATTCCAGCATGAACATAGGGCTGGCATTATTGCAGAAAGATAGAATATACTGAGCCTCCTCCTTGGAAACCATGCCTCGGCCATATACCTGGGCTACCGTCCGCGCTCCCACGGGATACCCGGACAGCAGACCGATTGCCACAGGGTAGCAGCCAGCCCGGCTCACGCCAAACAGGCGGCAAAATACAGGAGCCGCCACCCGGCTCACCACCCCGGTAATATTTTCCTTCACCATGAAGGTGGATAGAATCATAAAAGGGAGCAGAGCCGGAAGCACCGTGTGAAACCACAAAAGCAATCCCGTCTTCGCCCCCCGATTGACTACCTCAGGGAATAAGACAAACAATAAAACCCCCAGACAGAGAGAGAGCATCAATATTTTTCGTTTCATAAGACGCACCTTGGCAGATATGCATATCCACAAACCTCTTTTCCCTTATCCTATGAAATTCCAATGCCGTTTATGCCCCGCTGTCCCATGTTTTTTTCCGGCCTAGCAATTCTTTTCATCTTGGCTCCAGACATAGCAATATGCCTGAGTTCTGGCGGCAAAGGGATGGCTTGCAATCAGTTCCCGCACCTGAGCCTTCGTATACCAGCCCGGCTCGATTTCCTCCACCACGGAAGTACTCTCCCGAAACTCTCCCCTAGCCCTCCCCACGATGCACACATTGGTCTCATTGGAGAATCCCACCGCACTGTAGCTGATGGGAATCACATCCTCTACCGCATACAGCTCCAGTCCCGTCTCCTCCCACAATTCTCTTTTCGCACTCTCCTCCGGCGTCTCCCCCTCATCAATCAGACCCGCCGGAAAATTATATACCCACTCCCCGGTGGCCAGGCGAAACTCCCGGTCAATCAAGATCTTCTGTCCCGTCTCGTCATGCATAATCAGCACCACCGCATCCGGCGTGGTAGAAATCAATTCCCCATGGCTTCTGATATCCCCCTTCCGGCTAATCATTTCATATACCTTCTCTCCCCCATCCTCCGTCCTGTAGGTAATGTCATATCGGTGGATGAATCTTCCGCCAATGATTTTCTTAATACTCTCAAACTTCATAGCCAGCACCTCCAATATTCTAAAATATGACTGCGAATCGTGACAACATCATAAATCATACCACAGAAAAAACAGGAGTTCAATTTGACAAAAAAATAGTTATGTATATAATCATTGATGAAAGAAGCGAAAGTGAGGTGTCCATATGAAAAAACTCAAAGAAATTGCCATGGGGCTTCTGCTATGCCTAGCCATCGCAGTCCCCTCCCACTTTCTGGGAAAGCAATTCCCCATCATCGGCGGTCCGGTAATCGCCATACTGATCGGCATGATTATCACCCTATTCTGGAAGGAAAAGGGAATATTCCAAGAGGGCATCCGATTCACCAGCAAAAAGATCTTGCAGTGGGCCGTGATATTTCTGGGCTTCGGCCTGAATCTCTCCATCGTGCTAGAAACGGGCAGGCAGAGCCTTCCCATCATTATCTGCACCATCTCAGCCAGCCTGATTATCAGCTTCGCACTACATAAAGCCATGCATGTGCCCGGCAAAATCAGCACCCTGGTGGGGGTAGGAAGTTCCATCTGCGGCGGCAGCGCCGTAGCGGCCACCGCCCCAGTCATCGAGGCAGACGATGAGGAGGTGGCACAGTCCATCAGCGTCATCTTCCTTTTTAATGTACTGGCAGCACTGATTTTCCCCCATCTGGGCGCAATGGCAGGATTCGCCACAGATACCGGGGAAGCCTTCGGCGTCTTTGCCGGAACGGCAGTAAACGACACCTCCTCTGTCACCGCCTGCGCCGCCACTTGGGACAACCTGTATCATCTGGGCAGCGCCACCTTGGATAAGGCAGTCACGGTCAAGCTCACCCGGACGCTGGCTATCATCCCCATCACCCTAGTGCTGGCTTTCTTCCGCACCCGTCAGGAAAAAAGCAGCGGCAACAAGGTAGATATAAAGAAGATATTCCCCTTCTTTATCCTGTGGTTTATCGCCGCATCCCTGATTACCACTATCTGCACCGGCCCATTTCACGTGTCAGCAGATTTCTTCGCCCCCATGAAGGAATTGAGCAAATTCTTAATTATCATGGCAATGGGTGCCATCGGTCTGAATACCAATATCGTAAAACTCGTCAAGACTGGCGCAAAGCCCATCATCATGGGATTTGCCTGCTGGACGGGCATCACCGCCATCAGCCTGGCAATGCAGCATGTCTTAGGAATCTGGTAGATTTATCAAACATGCGCCGATGATTGCTACCATCAATTCCGTAGTCGGAACCGCCAGCCATACGCCTGTTATTCCCACCAGAAAGGACAGGGCAAACGCCACGGGAAGCACCAGCACAATCCCCCGGAGAAGGGATACCGCCTGAGCTGGCACCACTCGCTCCGATGCGGCAAAATACATGGAAAGCACGATATTGATTCCCATAAAGGAAATCCCCGCAAAATAAAGCCGCAACCCTAATCCCGCCATTGTCGCCATGGCGGGATTCTTTTCGCTGTTAAAGACCGAAACCAAAGCATCTGTGCCAAAAAACACCATGGCATAAATCATAATGGACATGGCCAGAACCGTCACCACGCCATACCGAAGCACCCGTCCTGCCCCTGCCGCATCTCCCTTTCCCAGCTTCCGGCTCACGAGAGGCTGCATCCCCTGGGCAACTCCGGTAAATACTGCCACCACCACCAGAGAAATATTGGCCACCACCCCATAGGCCGCCACCCCCACATTCCCTGCCATCCCCAGAATGAGGATATTAAATACAATGATGACTATGCCGGAGGAAATCTCTGTCACCAGAGACGGAATCCCCAGCACCAAGGTGTCCCATGATATCCCAAACTCCGGCAGCATTTCGATGCAGAAAAAATGATTCTTCCCCCGAGCAAAATGAGCCAGGGATACCAGCATGCCCACAATGGGAGCGCAGCCCGTGGCAAGTACCGCCCCAAACATCCCCATGCGCATCGGGAAAATGAACACATAATCCAAGACAATGTTTGTAAAACTGCCCGCCAGCATAGATAGCATGGACAGCTGCGGATTGCCATCATTTCTGATAAAGCAGATCAGCACATCATTGAGGAGATAGGCAGGAGAAAGCAGAAGCATCACCTGCAAATATACTTCTGCCATCTCCCGTACCGCCCCCCTGCCGCCGAACAATTTGGCCAACTCTCCCGCAAATCCCAGACCCGCCGCCATAAAAATAACTCCCAGCACCGCCAGGATTCCCAAGGTATTGGCAAACATCTTATCCGCCCGCCCATCTCCCCTTGCCCGGTAGAGGGAATATTTCGCCGCCCCGCCCATGCCTAGCATCAGGCCGCAGCCGTGAATCACGTTGTAAATGGGAATCGCCAGATTCAGCGCCGCCAGCCCCCGGGTTCCCAGACCAGTGGAAACAAAATAAGTATCCGCCAGAATATAGCAGGACAGACCCAGCAATCCCAGCACATTTGCCACCGCATACTTCCTAAATTCTTTGAAATATCCTTCTCTCATATCCCTAAAGAATCCCCCTTTCCTGCTCAGACTTCCCCTATCGTCTATCCATTGTCTTTTCCTGCAAAGCAAAAATGCGCCAAACTTCCTATCTTCTATGACCTAATGATAGAAAGCCTGACGCATCTGTCCCCTACCCGGTGGCAGGAAACCGCCTGAATCATATTTATTGAAATCATGCTATTTCATATAAATATATATATCACATCTTTTCTCTCATTGCAAGCACTTGATTTGCGAAGGATAATGGGAAATTATCCTTTCACATTGACCGTGAATAGTAACCTTCACCTTCATTCTCTCCTTGCAATCCCATCCCATTATGGATATACTAGTATTAGTTTATGCAACTATTCAACGTGCTTCCCAAAAGCAGGCAGGAAGCCCTGCGAATGGCGGCATCTCCATGAATAGGAAAGGATGGGATATCACATGAAAAAGAAAAATATTATCATCGGCGCAGTGGTGATTATCGCAATTATCGTAGGACTAGTCCTCTTCCGCATATCTGGACAGGTGACCATGTACAGCGACGAGCGCACCGTGGGAAACACCAGCTGCAACTTGCTCAATGGCGGACTGGTCTGCCAGGTGGAAGACACCATTTATTTCTCCAATCCCTACGACGAGGGCAATATATACAAAATGGATTCCGACCTGAGCCATATGAAGCAACTGGTAAATGACAACGCAAGCTACATCAACGGGGCAGGAAAATACTTATTCTACACCAAGAGAAATGACCAGAAGACCATTGACTCCGATTCCTTCATGGCCATGAGGAGCACCGGGCTCTACCGGGTCAATGCCAAGACCAAGAATATCAGCTGCATTTACACGGAACCCACCCAGGTAGCCACGCTCTACGGCAACTATGTATACTACCAGCACTATGACCAGAAAAAGGGGCTGGAACTGTACTCTGAAAAAATTGACGGCACGGAGGAGAAGATGCTGCTGCCAGAGGCATGCGCCCCCTACGTCATCACGGACAGTTCCATCTACTACACCAGCCTCCCCTCCTCCAAGGCAGTCAAGAACGGAGAGGCTCGGGCAGACCACTCCATCCGCAGGATTAGCATCCACGGCGGGGAGCCAGAGACCGTTTTCGACGGAAATCTCACAGGACTGTCCCGGCAGGGAAACTACTTATATTTTCTTGATATGAGCGATAATTATTCCCTCAAGCGGATTCCCATAGAGGGAGGACAGCCGGAAACCCTTGTCTCTGACCGGATAGCCACCTACAACGTATCGGAAAATGGAGACGTTCTCTACTGCCAGATTGACAACCAGAAGAACAATGGGCTTTATGAGCTGAACATCTCCACCCATAACCTGAAGGAAATCAAATCCGGCAACTTTAATTACCTTCATCTCACCTCGGACTATCTCTTCTATGAGACCTACGACCAGAGCGAAATGTATGTGATGGAGCTGGCAACAGGAAAGCACAGCAAACTGCCATATAAAGAATAACTTGAAACAGCAGAGCCCGGATTCGGTTGCTCTGCTGTTTATTCTATTTCGTCAAAACCCTTTTCGCGCATTGGTACTGTTCTTTTCCGTTCCCTCGCTCCGAGACTTATCCTCCCAATCGCCTTCCAAGGACAATGCCTGCCTAAGTTCCTGCACCCGCCTTCCCGACACGGGATGCACCGCGTAGGGCGCAATCTGGCACAGGGGCTCCAGCACGAACATGCGCCTCTCCATCTCAATATGGGGAATGCACAGATTCTCCAGCTGCACCACCTCCCGGCCATACAGCAAGATATCCAGGTCAATGGTTCTGGGACCCCAATGTATCTTCCTCTCCCGCTTTAACTTCTTCTCGATGCCCTGGGTCAGTTCCAGAAGTTCTTCCGGGGAGCGCAGGGTAGCAATCTCTATGGCTCCATTCAGGAAATCCCCCTGCTCCACCCCCCCCACCGGCTCTGTCTCAATCAGTGAAGATACCCTCACCACCCTAGTAAGCGCATCCTCCCGAAGGAAATCAATGGCGGCACGAATCTGATTCTCCCGATCTCCCAGATTGGAACCCACGCCCAGATATGCCTGCTGCCACTCCCTGTGAATCTGGACGGACACCGTATCCATGGGCAGATGCACTGGTGCCCATGGCTTTTCTATCTGCAGCGTCACCCCCTGCACCAGTTCAAAATGAAGCAGGACCTCCTTCGCCAGATGCCACGCCAACGCCTCCAGAAGCCGAAACACTTGGCTCTCCGTTTCCGCCTTGAGAAGTTCCGACACCTGGGCATAATTCACTGAATCCTCCAGCCTGTCACTCTGCCCCGCCCGCCTAGTGTCACAAAATAGCGTGGCAGAAATCACAAACTTCTGCCCCAAGGCATTCTCCGCCGGCAGCACTCCATGTTTTCCAAATACCTCCAGCCCCTTGATGCATATCCTATCCACGGTAATCCCTCCAATATCCGGGGCTCATGGTGCACCGGAGTATCATTTTCTTAGAAAGCCTAGGGTAATTCCTCCCCAATTTATAGCCTGCCAGCCGAAAGGCGCAGTTCAGGGCAAAGTAGAACGCCTTGAGAAAACGCATCCTCTTGCACAGGGCTATCAGCGTATTCTTCGCAAAGCCCGCCCCCTCCTTCTCCGAGGAAATCTGTTCAAAGACTTCCCGGTACTGGGTCTGGGAAACTCCCAAGTCAAAATTGCGGTGAAACTGCTGCATGCAGGTGTAGGAATGGGAATGCACCACTTTGGCATCAGCGGCATAGCACACTCCGTATCCCGCCTGAATCACCCGAAAGGCCATAATCATATCCTCATTGAAGATGGTGGGATGCACAAAGCCCCCCAGCCGCTCATACAGTTTTCTGTCATACATGGCGCACACGTCGGAGCAGAAATAAGTCTTAATCCCCAGCCGCTCCACATCCGCCCTTGTCTGAATCCTGCCCTCCGGGGGATAATTGTGCAGTCTGGCCATTTTCTCCAGAATGTCTGCCCCCTCTCTGGCCAGCTGCCTGCCATAGGCAATGCCAATTTTCTCTCCGGAGAAGCCCCGAAGCAGATTCTCAATCAGCCGTTCGTCTGCGGGCATGGCATCCTGAGTCATAAAGAGAATGTAGTCTGCTCGGGATTGCTTTGCCCCCCGGTCTCTGGTAGCGCCGTGGTCAAACTCTGCCTTTCTCACGGGGAATACTTGAATTTGCGTCTCTTCCATCCCCTTATCCCTATTCCCCGGAAATGCCTGTCCATCATCGAAACGAATCTGCGAAACAGCCAGAAGCCCCTCTCCCTCCTCCAATGTCTGCATAATCAGAATATGAGCCGGGGGCACCGTCTGCCCCAGCAATTTCTCAATCATATCGGAAAAATCCTTCCCCGGCCTATAGACAGGAATAATCACGTCCACGGTCTCTCTCTCCATCTCTCTTCTCCTCATTTCATACTACATCTTACGCCCTACGCCCTTTTCCTTTCGCATGATATCATATGCGCCATCCGCATAGACAACCGCTCATATGAAAACATCCACATTTCCCTGCTCCATTGGGGGCAATGGATACCATTAACTTCGTATGAATCGTCAGACAACCTCCTCCAGACATTACTTGGAAACTCTCCACTGTCTCGCCTGCTCCAATATGTCCGTAATCAAAGCATGCTTTCCCATGGTATAGGCATCCCTGTCATCTGAAAATCTTCTTTCTAGCTCCAGTTTCAGTTGCTGGTACTGCAAGGCCACATCCATATTGCCATTCAGATAATCCCGGAAATTCACATAATCGTTCCACTCTTCGCCATCCCATATCACAACATGAATATGATGCGTCCTTGTATCCTTTTCAAAATCCCCCATAACATAAAGCCACTGATTTGCAACGTCAGAATTTCTAAAAATCATTCCTTCCTGCCCCAGCTGGTCATGATATTGCAATATCCGGGACAAATCCTTTACTCCCACAACAATGTCAATAATAGGCTTAGCAGATATTGCAGATATTGCCGTGCTGCCAACATGCTGTATATCAACCGCATCTTCTCCCAGAATGCTTTTTATCATCTCGATTGCCTTCCCAGCCTCCTCCTCCCACCTCAAATCATGGGGTTCTAACTTTACCGTCCCACGCCTTAATCCTAAGGACATGATGCGAATCACTCCTCCCAATGCCTCATTCAACATTCCATAATGATTGCTCCCAAGTCACTTTTTCTGAAGCTGCTGCCTCACTTCTAATTCAATATCCGTCCTACCAGTTCCACCGCCTCCTGGGCATCCTTAGAATAGCCGTCCGCCCCGATTTCATCGGCAAAGCCTTGGGTAATCACGGCGCCACCAATAATAATCTTGGCCGAAACCCCCTTCTCCTTCGCCAGCTCCACCACCGTCTTCATCTCCATCATCGTAGTGGTCATCAGGGCAGACAGGCCGATAATATCCGCATTCT
>CASGVX010000030.1 GCA_949346185.1 uncultured Lachnospiraceae bacterium | reverse complement strand
AGTCCGGGGATGCTGGTTCAGATGCCCTGTCAGGAGATAGGGGATGGCAAATCCCCACTCAATTCCTTCCGCCTTCAGCGGCTCAATATATTTTTCCACAAATTTGATCACCGGAAACAACTTGTATTTCGGATTCTTCAGGAAGCCAAGCAGCAGTTCCATAGAGCAATTCCCCGCTCCCCGCCCCATGCCCCCCATGGTAGCATCCAGATAAGACACGCCCTGGCTGCAGGATTCGATGGTATTGGCAAATGCCAGCTGCTGATTATTGTGGGCATGCATCCCGATGTATTTCCCATACTTTTCTCCCACTTCCATATACTGTTCCGAAATCCTGCGAATCTGCTCCGGGAACAGGGAGCCAAAGCTATCCACAATATAAATCCCATCCACCGGACTCTTTCCCAACATCTCCAGCGCCATGCCAAGGTCAGATTCCTTGGCATTTGACAGCGCCATGATATTGCAGGTAGTCTCATATCCCTTCCGATGGGCATCCTCAATCATATCAATTGCCGCAGGCATGGTATTCACATAAGTCGCCACCCGCACCATATCCACCGGGCTTTCACTGCGCTCATGGATATCCTCCTTATAATTGCATCTGCCCACGTCAGCCATAATAGACAACTTCAAATCCGTGTCGTTCTCTCCCACGATTTCGCGAATCTGGTCATCTGCAGCAAATTTCCACTTTCCGAATTTATCTTCATCAAACATCTCCCGATCCGCGCGGTAGCCAAATTCCATGTAATCAACGCCGGCTCTTACATTTGCCTGATATAATGCCTTGACCAGCTCATCCTTAAAGTAAAAATCATTCACCAAGCCCCCATCGCGAATTGTTGCATCCAGCACCTTGATATCTGGACGAAATGTTAATAAATCTCCCTTTTGTGCCACTCTCTCTTCCTCCGTTTCTATCCCTTAATTGCCATTCCCAGTACGTCGAAAACCATATTTACATCATGCAACACCAAACTTCTTATATTAATTTATGCCATACCTGTCTCCAAGCCTACTCCGCATCAAGCAGCCGCTGCATTGCAGTGAGCACCTTCTCAATGTCCATGGGCTTTGAGAGATGCTGGTTCATGCCACTTGAAATCGCCATGCGCTTATCCTCCTCAAAGGCATTGGCAGACAGGGCAATAATCGGAATCTCAGAAAATCTGCTGTCCGAAAGCCCCCTGATGGCCTTCGTGGCCTGATACCCATTCATCCTAGGCATCTGAATATCCATCAGAATCACATCATATTCCTTCTCCGACTTCTGCAGTATTTCCAAGGCGACATCCCCATCCTCTGCCTCATCCACCAGCAAATGATACTCCTCCAGAAGTTCCCTTGCAATCTCCCGATTCAGCTCGTTATCCTCCACCAGAAGCACCTGCTTTCCCGCCAATCCAGAAAAGGATTGCTTCACTTGAACATGCTCCTCATGCTCCTCCGTCTCCCGCACAACTTGGAAGGGGAGGCGAACGATGAAGGTGCTCCCCTTTCCCACTTCGCTCTCCGTCTCAATGCTTCCATTCATCAAATCCACAATATTCTTCGTAATGGGAAGCCCAAGACCCACGCCAAAACTTCCCGACACGGTAGAATTTTTCTCCCTCTCGAAGGGTATGAATATCTTGGACAAAAAATCCGGCGCAATCCCAATTCCCGTATCCTGAATGACGAACTCATAATTTTCAATGCCATAACTAAGGGATTCGTACTGCCGTATTCTCACATCAATCTTTCCCCCGCCGGGCGTGAATTTCACCGCATTGCCAACCAGATTATACAGCACCTGCTTCATGCGGGTAGGGTCGCAGAAAACCATCCTATCCTTGATGCCGGAAAAATCATAACTAAAATTCAATTCCTTGTCATGGATTTCCTTCTCCACCATCTGGTATACCTGAGGCATGATTTCCAGCAGGTCATAACTCTCCACCTCAATCTGCAGCCTGTCCGCCTCAATACGGCTCATATCCAGAATATCATCAATCAGGCGCAGCAGGATTTGGGAGGAATCTTGAATCTTCCTCAGGCATTCCCTCATCTTTTCCGGGTCATCCCCATGGCGCAGTCCCAATTCCGCAAAGCCAACCACCGCATTCATGGGCGTCCTGATATCATGGGACATATTTGCCAGGAATATGGTCTTGGCCTCGCTGGCCTGCCTGGCGCGCATAAAGGCACTCTCCAGAAGAAGCCTCTGCTGGTTCTCCTTCTGAATCAATTTCTCAATGCTGCGTATGCCCAGAGTCACCGTAACGGGAAGCCCCTTCTCCCGGTCGCTGACAGTGAATACCATCATGCACCACTCCACTGTGGAATCCGTCAGTCTCCGTCGATATCGGTACTCCACGCTATCCCTCTCCACCAATGCCTGACACAAATGCTCCGGCTGGAGCAGCTTCCGAAGTCTCTTTCCCTCCTCCTCCATCACATTCTCAGGAGTAATATAGGTATCTATTGCATCTGTATATCTCTTACTCTCCTCATTGCTAATATCGGGATAAATCTCCCGGGAATATCCATCCCTGAGATTGATCATATATACCTTGACAAAAGAATACACCGTACTTTCCAAGGATTTCCGCAAGAGTTCCTGATCAATGGCAAGATTCATCAGCCTTTTCTTCTGTTTGATATTACGCTCCATCTTCTCTGTGACATCTGTAATAAATACGTAGAAAACCTCTCCATAGATATCACTTTTCACGAAATGGCCAAAATCTTCAATCCATTTGATGCCTCCGCCCTTGGGCAGCGCCCGGTACTCTACATAGTCAAAATTCCTAGGATTGCCAGCAATCTGATCCGCAATGCTCTTCTCCACCCGCTCCAAATCCTCTGGGTGAACCATGCCCTTAAAAGAGCCTCCGGTATATTCCAGAAATTCTCTCTTAGTCTCGCATCCATACAGGTAAATCACTTCCTGATTGGCATAAATAATCTCCTCTTCCCCATTCGCATAATAAATGAAAAAACCGCCGGGAATCCCCTTGACAATCTCTTCTATTTCAATCTTCTTAATTGCCTCCACAGTGTCATTCTCCCTATATTCTCCATTTCCCCTGCCTGCACTATCTTCACTATTTTACCATAAATCAGTGAAGGGAGCAACCAAAAAGGAAACACCGGGCAAAAATCAATTTCCGCAGGCACCCCGGACATCCCTTATAAGCAAAAGAACTGCCAGCAGTATTACCGCTGACAGTTTCTAATATACGTAGCACCCAAAATGCCGGTTCCTGAATTTTGAGTCCTAGCCAATCGCTAGGTGGGCAACCGCATCCGCACTTCTGCCTTCCGCTGCATGGCGGCCTGGCATCTGCGCAAAAATGTAGGAATCCCAATCATAAAGTGTAGGTTCAAAATATCAGGAGTTATCGAACACCCCAGGTGGGTTACTCGCTATTCTATAAAACCTGTAATTAAAGTATATACATTTTCAACAGAAATTACAACTGTAAAAAAGAAAAAAATTTGCTTTTTTTTGGATGCCATTTTTGGGGATGAATGTTACTATTCAAACCCCTCCGTAGAAGTACATTCCTCAAAGTCGAAATAGAATGTCGCACCCTTGCCCTCCTCGCTCTCCACTGTGATGTCTCCCCCGTGGCGGAGAGCAATCTGCCTGGCAATCATCAGGCCCAGCCCTGTTCCCTTCTCATTCTGGCGCATCTTGGAAGTATAGAACTTCTCAAAAATATAGGGAATCTGATCTTCCGATATTCCCACGCCAAAATCCCGTATAGAAACCAGCAATCTCCCATCTTCTCTCTCCAAGCAGATATTCACCTGCCCGTTGGGATGGGAAAACTTGACCGCATTGTCCAGAATCACCAAAAACATCTGGCGCAATCTGCCATAATCCCCCAGCATCAGGCATGGTTCCCCTCGAGGCGCCTGGAAATCAATAGAGAGTTCCTTTTTCTTCGCCAGCATCCTTCCACTGCGGAGCACATCGCCGAATATCTGCGTCAGGCTCACCGGCTCCTTTTCAATCTGAAAATCCGGGTTCTGCATTTTCGAGAGCACAAACAAGTCCCCTACCAGCCGCTCCATCCCCTGGCACTCCTGCAGCATCTTCTGATGCAGTTCCCGCACCTGGTCAGGTTCTTCTATCACGCCATCTGCCAACGTCTCCGTATAGCCTCGAATAACCGTAATGGGAGTGCGCAGCTCATGGGATACGTTGGCAAAGAAATCCCTCCGCACCTGCTCTAGCTCTTCCCGTTCCCTTTCAGCATGCCGCAGCCGTCCCGCCAGGTAATCCAGAGACTTTTCCAGATTGCCAATCTGAGAACGGGGCTTTTTGACAGAAATCTTGCCATAATCTCCCCCAGCAAGCTTGGAAATATTTTTTCCTATTCTGGAGAGAGGCGTGGAAAGATATCTGGCAAATAACATGGCAACTACGTAAGAAATCACTAAAGCCAGCAGAACGCTAAGGACAATCAGGTATTTTCCTTCCCGAATCCCCATGGTCTGCCTGTCTATCATGGATACCATCATCACAGCGCCGCAAGTCTCCCCAGTTTCCTTGTCCACCACTGGCAGAACCACGCTCAGGGTCGTCATGCCATAGATGCTGTCATACTCCGCATGGGAATGTATCCTCCCATTTTCAAAAGTCTGCGTCAAAAGTTTCTGCGTCCCCTTGGAAATATTTCCCTCGTCCGCATCCGCATTGGCATACTCCTCCGGCAGGGGCTTATCCGCCTTCTTCTTTGACACAATCCACACATCCGTATTCTCTGCCCGCTCCAATTCGTCCACGTAGGCATTGTACTTCTGAAACTTGTCCTCTCTTTCCCTGTAGGCAAAGCTTGACACCCGCTTTGATATAATCTTTCCCTGCTTAGTGAGAAGCTTCGTATACGAGCGCACGTAATTCTTTTCATAGAGGGCTATGAAAATGAAGCCGGTGAGAACTCCGGTCAATGCCAGGATGAAAGCAAAGGACGTGTATAATTTCACTACCACATCATTCCCCTGCAGCCACCGAAACACAGACCGCACAGCTCTCCTACTCCTCTTTTTCCCCTTCTTCCCCATAGGCTACATATCCTCCGGCTCAATCTCAAACTTATACCCCACGCCCCAAATCGTCTTGATGCTCCATGCCGGGTGCTCCACCGTGTCTAATTTTGCCCGGAGACGCTTAATATGGGAATCCACCGTCCTGCTATCCCCATAATAATCATACCCCCACAAACTGTCCAGCAGGTTATCCCTAGTAAACACCTTGTTAGGGTGTTCCGCCAAAGTCCACATAGTCTCGATCTCTTTCTTCGTCAGAGGAATCCGCTTCCCATCCACTTGGAAAGAATACTCTTCCAGATTGACTACCATATTATTGATGCGCAGCACATTCTCCTGCTCCTGTCCCGGCTCCACATTCCCTAAGCGCCGCAGCACCGCCCGCAGCCTTGCCATCACTTCGCTGGGGCTGAAGGGCTTGACAATATAATCATCCGCCCCGATATCCAACCCCATGATCTTGTCATAATCCTCCCCCCTGGCAGTGATCAGGATAATGGGCACGCTGGATTTCCTGCGGATATCCTTGCACACCTGGTATCCGTCTTTCAATGGCATCATCACATCCAATAGGATTGCCTTGGGATCATATTGCTCAAACATCCGCTCCGCCTCCAACCCATCTTTGGCAATCAAAGGCTCATACCCCTCTTTTTTCACATATACAGCCAAAATATCCGTAATGTCCTTATTGTCATCTGCTACCAATACATATTCCATTCTCATCCTCCTATCTGTCGAAACGCAGCCAGAGCAGCCAATGCAGACCAATTCTCCTCCGCAATCCTAAAACACCACCATTCCTTTTGTGAGCGTTCGGCTAGTCATCATATATTATACGGCAAATGTTACCAAATAATTATGTCAAAAAAAAGATACTCTCCTGCCACTATTCTGACACTCCTGCTCATTACACTGAAAATCAACATAGTGTATCATTCATGTTGCTTTATTAAGAATGGAGTTGTATATGAAAAAAAGAAAAAAACTTGCATTGCCCATACTGGCATCCCTGATTATGGCTTTTTTCGCCCTCCCTGCCACCGCATCCGAGGCAAAAGAGCTGACGATGCCCACCAAGGAAAATCCCTATTTCAGCTTGGCACACCAGAACGGCGGCAAGCCGGTAAGATTCAAATACCATGCCAAACTGCTGTTTCAGGGCGACTCCTGCGTGGTGAACCTGCAGAACGTAAAGGATAGCATGTCAGTCGTCTTCCGCAGTTCCGACAGTTCCGTGCTGACAGTAAAAAAATTGTCAGATTCCAGCTGCCGCGTGACCGGAATGGGCTATGGCAATGCCAGAGTAATCGCCCATGTCACGAAGAGCAATGGATTCTTCCTGTTTGATGAGACAGAGACCATTGATACAAAATTCAAGATTTCTCCGAAAGCCGCCAGCATACGCTTTCGCTCAAAACAGAAAAAGATCACGGTGCAATCCACTGCAAAGCTGGCCATGACCATACGGCCCAGCATTTCCAAGGAGACACCTGTTTTCAAGACGCAGAACAGCAAGATCGCTACTGTCTCCCGCAAGGGAATCGTCACTGGCAGAAAAGCTGGAAAAACCTATATTATCGCCACCATACAGAATGGCAAGTCAGCGAAATGCAAAATTATCGTGAAAAAGCCAAAGAAAATTAGCGGCAAAAAGAAGCCAAAGAAAGCTGTCGGCAACAAAAAGACGAAATAGGGCAATGGAAACACACCGCAGCATGCAACCTTCTGTCCAAGCAAAAAGAGACCTGGCAATTACCCTCTGCCCGGTCTCTTTTGCATCTATCTCATGACAGAACGAACCATTCCCAATTCTTTTGCTCAATATTACCGGGAATAACTACATGGCACCACATTGCAATGCTTGTCCAGCCGCCCATTTTCAGAAATGCCATTGATATATTTTATAAACTTCCCAATCTGGGCGCTCTTCCGAAGAACCCTGGTCTCCTTCCCCCGCTGCAGGCAGGGAACCATCTTTGCCTCCAGCTTCCCCTTGCTGTCAATCCCAATCTCCAGCAGGGCAGTATACAGCGTCTTTTCGTTGAACCAGAAATTCCCCAAGCTATAGAAGATTGGCGCATCCTTGTAGAAGCCAATGCCCTGCATGCAGTGGGTATGCGCCCCCACCACTGCATCCGCCCCCGCATTGATGTAATCCTTAGCCTGCTGCCTCTGGGCATCCTCCAGCACGGTGCTGTATTCCGTCCCCCAGTGCACATAGGCAATCACATAATCCGCCTCTTTCTTTGCCTTTCTGATTTCTTTGACGTACCGGCTGTCCTCATATGTACGAAATACGCCGGGAGAATTTTTCCCTGCCCCAGGCGTTAGAACATATTTCTCCGCCCTGGTGGCCGCCACAATGGCAATGGTTTTTCCTTTGATGTTCAAATAGGCGGGCCGCTTCGCCTCCCGAATGTCCGCCCCGGCTCCCACGGTCTGGAACCCGGCATTTTTCAAATGGCGCAGGGTATCCAGAAAAGCGGCTTTCCCATAATCATAAACATGGTTGTTGGCAAGCCCCGCCACATCCACCCCCAGCTGCTTCAAATATTTGAGGTTGGCTGGACTGCTGCGAAACGTATATGCCTTTCCCGCCATCTTCTTCCCCCGTCGGCTGACGCTGAACTCATTGTTAATTACCATGGCATCATATCCATTCATCTTTCGTATCAGTTCAGGGCTGATGACCTTTTCCAAACCGCCTTTCTTCTCCATATGCCGCATCACGGCGCTGGTTTCATCCAAGCAGATATCCCCGGCAAAGCCCAGACAGACGGCAGAGGTTTCCGCCTCCGGCAATGCCGTCTGCGCCGGTACCAGCCTATCTCCGCCGATATATGCCCTTCCGGCGGAATCCGACGGCACCGTTGCATTCGTCTCCACTGCGGAAAGATTCCTGCCACTCTCCCAATAAAAATCCGCTGCCATGCACAGTGCCACGGAAACCGCCAGAATCATCACAACAGCCCTGCCTCTGCCATGCATCCATCCCTCAAACTTCTTCAATCGTACGTACCTCTCTTTTATACCAGTCCCTCGATATCCTCGATAATGATTCCAGATACCCCGGGACAATTTACGTGAATCATGCCATTTTCCACTTTATACATCTGTGTCTCGTCGGAGAATCCGTCTCTGGAAGTGCTGTATATCCTAGCCATCCTCTGCTGGTATGTCACGCCCAGCCGCCAGACCGGAATATCCAGCTCCCTAGCGTCTTCCCCTCGATTAATCACCACCACAATCTTATCCCTCTCGTCAAATCGGCCATAGCAAATCAAATTATATTCTCCATTCAAGAAGAGAATGGAGCCAGTCTTCAATGCCTGGTAACTCTTGTGTATCTGAATCAATTCCTTGTGATATTGAATTAGTTCCATATCCTCATGCCCCCAAGGATATGCCCTGCGGTTATCCGGGTCAGTCCAGCCGCACAGCCCGGCCTCGTCTCCGTAGTAGAGCGTGGGCGCTCCCGGCCAAGTCATCTGAATCATCACCCCCAGGCGGAACACAGCCTTATCCACTCCCTGATTCGCCGCCTCCGCTCCCCGGGAATTGGTTCTTCCCACCTGGCTGTTCGTCCTAGTGAGAAATCGGGAATGATCATGGTTGGAAAGCTCATTCATAGCCACTTGCAGCGACTGGGTGCAGAACCTAGTCATGAAATGGCGCATGGAGCCGAAGAATGCATCCGCATTCCCCTTCAAGTCCTCCCGGAACTCGTCACTGTGCTTCTCCACCCCCGTAAGGAACCAAGTAATCGGCTCCATAAAGGCATCATAGTTCATCACCGTGTCCCACTGATCCCCCCCCAGCCAGTCTGTGGGGTCTCCGTAATGCTCCGCCAGGATAATGGCATCCGGGTTGGCCTCCTTCACATTCTTCCGAAATTGCTGCCAGAAGAAATGATTGTATTCCGGGGAGTGTCCCAGATCAGCCGCCACGTCCAAACGCCAGCCGTCCACATTGTACGGGGGAGACACCCATTTTCTGGCAATGTGCATTACATAGTCAAAAAGTTCTCGCGATTCCTCATAGTTCAGCTTCGGCAGGGTATCATGCCCCCACCAGCCATCATAATCATTATTATATGGCCAGGACTCCTCATGAAATTTAAAATAATTGCGATATGGGCTTTCTGATGCCACATGGGCTCCCTTTTCATACCCTTGGGCATCCTCGTAGATGCATTCCTTATCCAGCCATTTATTGAAGGAGCCGCAATGGTTGAACACCCCGTCCAGAATCACCCGCATCCCCCGTCGGTGCACTTCCTCCACAAACTCCGCAAAAAACTGGTTGCTCGCCTCCAGATTCTCCTTATCCGTCACCCGGCACACATACCGGCTGGCAGATTTGTTGGGATGCACGGGGTCACACATCAGTTCCCCATTGTCTCCCCGCTTCAGCAGTTCCCCCTCATCCTTCACAATCTTCCCCACATGGGGATCAATATAATCATAGTCCTGAATATCATACTTATGGTTGGAAGGGGACACGAAGAGGGGATTGAAATAAATCACCTCCACACCCAAATCCTGCAGGTAATCCAGCTTCTTCATCACGCCGGCAAGATCGCCTCCGTAAAATTCACGAACCCCCATCTGAGCAGGATATTTGTGCCAGTCTGCCACCCGGGTAGTCCCCTCGCCAATATAGAAATATTCATCCGTTTCCACGTCATTGCTTCGGTCTCCATTGTAGAAGCGATCCACATAGATCTGGTAAAAAATCGCTCCCTTTGCCCAGGCCGGAGTAGAGAAAGAAGGCTTAATCCAGAAATTATAATACGGCTCCGCACCCTGGCACACTCCCACGCTATTGTAACAGCAGGTCATCGTGCCTCCATGCACCTCAAAATAATATTCCACCCTCTCCGTCCCCAGCTGGATGCCGCTCTCATAGTAATCAAACATCCGATCGCTATAACGCTTCTCCATCCGCTTCTTCTCTTTGCCTACCACTAGGTAAACTTCATCCACATTCTCCCTGCCTGCCCGAAAGCGGATGGTCACATAGTCATATGCCTGAGGCTCCGCAGGGGAGCGGTAAGCCTCCGTGCCATCGCTGAACAGTGCCTGGGGATTGAAAATCATAGTCAAATTTTCAATATAAAATTGGGTTTTCATCACCTGGGACATTCTGTCCAAGCCAATATTTAATTCCATAATATTCCTCATTTCTGCGCTGCTGTCTGCTGCATCGAAAGAACCAAAGCTCTTGCAAGTTTGTGAAAATAATTTTTCACACTTTCTATCATGCCGGCTCCGCCGGCACAAACATAGGGAAGAATGCTGCTTTGCAGCAAGCCCATTTTATGGGCGTTTCTTCCTGTGTGAATGGTGTTTTCATTCACACTTTCCTCCGCTTCTCTATCTCATGCCTCAGATAATCCAATAACTTCTCCCTGCGATTGCCATCAGGGTGCTCCAACACCCACTCCAAGACCCGATGCAGATATGCCCCCACCTCCGGCCCCGGCGCCACGCCCAGAGCCATCACGTCCCGGCCGCTGATGTCCAGTTCCTTCAAAGTCAGTGCCGCCCCGGACGCTTCCACCTGCCTCCACAGCAGGATTCCCCGGTTGAGGCAATCAATCTTTTCCCCCGCCATCTTGGGATTCTGCGCCAAAATATCACAGTAACGCACCAAAAAAAGCATGGGCATCAAATCCCGCCCGATCTTGGCCACCGCCTTTCTCATAGACTTCTCCCGCTCCCCGAACTGGTAATCGTGGAACTGAATCAGCCTCTTTACGGTGTCAATCGTCTCATTGTCAAAAGTAAGGCGTCTTAGGATTTTGGACGCCTTCTTCCTGCTCGCCTCCTGATGTCCATAAAAATGCCCAATCCCCTCTTCATCTATCGTCATAGTTTCCAATTTTCCTAAGTCATGAAAAAGCATGGCAACGCACAGCATCATGTGCTGCTTCTCCGTAAGGCCTGCCGCCAGTTCCTCTGCATTCTCTCTCACATGTGCGGGAATTGCCCCCGCATCCCATGTGCCCCCATAGTCTCCAAAAAAGAAATTCATGATTTCCACGCTGCGGATGCTGTGCTCTCCCACTGTATAAATATGATGGGGATTCCTCTGCTCCCAATCCATCATATCATCCAGTTCCGGCAGAAACACCTTCGTCATTCCCATGCGATATGCATCACGAATCCTTCCCGCATCCCGAGCCACCAAAAGCTTCGTCAATTCCACCCGGATGCGCTCCGCGCTAATCTGCTTCAAATGAGCCACCCGCTCCTCGGCCGCCCGTCTGGTATTCTCCTCCACAGAAAAGCACAACTGGCCGGAGAACCGTACCGCCCGCAGCATCCGCAGTGCATCCTCGTCAAAGCGATCCCCCGGATTCCCCACGCAGCGAATCACGCCGGCCTCCAAGTCTTCCAATCCCTGAAATTCATCCACCAATCCCCTGCCGTCATTGTATGCCATGGCATTCATGGTAAAATCCCGCCGCTCCAAGTCCAACGCCAGATTATCGGTAAATTCCACGCTGCTGGGATGCCGGTTATCCTCGTATTCCCCATCAATGCGATAGGTCGTCACCTCATAACCCATACGATTCCGCAGCACGGTAACCGTTCCATGCTGAATGCCCGTATCTATGGTTTTTGGAAATAATCTCTTAATCTGCTCCGGTTTGGCAGACGTGGTGATATCCCAGTCCTGGGGCTCCCTCCCAAGAATCCTGTCCCGGACGCATCCGCCCACCGCATATGCCTCGTATCCTGCCTTTTCCAATGTATGAATAATATCTGCCACATCCTTCGGCAATTCCATCTGAATGCTCTTCACCTGATTCCTCCGAATATCACTTGCCTCCCTCTCAACCCCTGCCAATCACATGCCCCTGCCAGAAGCCTCCTCCCAGACAGAAACAACAAACCAATTATACATTATACCCTATTTTCTGTCGAAGGAAAATATGTTTTATGCAATTTGATTTATTTTTTGCTATTACTT
>CASGVX010000029.1 GCA_949346185.1 uncultured Lachnospiraceae bacterium | reverse complement strand
ACACTCTTTCCCTACACGACGCTCTTCCCTTCATATTCATGCCGGAGCGGCGCATGGTGCGAAGGATGCGCATGACGATGAGTCGAAAAATGTAATCAATGACCAGATTGGTGCTGACAAAGATAATCAGGAACAGCCTGGCGAAGTTCTGCTGTTTAATCAGGTACAGGGCAGCCAGGCAATATACTACGCCTAGGAGGTTTGCCTTCAACAGCCCAAATAGTTCTGCCCTTCGTCCAGATGTACGCTTGGGGTCATACATGCCATACATGCGGTACATGATCAGATAGCAGGGAATCAGCAAAAAGAGCAGGGAAAAATAATCACTATCCGGGCGTACATATCCCACGGTGGGCTTGATGATTTGGTGCTTAATCAAGGGACTCCAAGTATCGTCAAATCTTAATTTATATGCCAGTAAAAAGGAAAATGCAATGATGATCGCATCAATCAGCAATTCCAGCAAATTAAGTAATTTTTGGTTTTCTTTAATCAAAATTCACCCTCCTTTTTGGGTTCATCATTTAGAATATCTCACTTTCGCTGTAACTATTCACAGGCATGCATGCCTGTGCGGAATATTCTATAATATTTATTGATGTAAAAGTTCAGCGTGAAGCAATCCTCAGCAAACCAGAGGCTTGTCTTGCATATGGCGATGCCGCTGAGAGCGACATGTCAGTACATCAGGCAGCTTATGCAAATATTGGTAGTTTTTCTGACGCAGTAACGGAACATTTATTCTCGTAAATGCGTCAGCTGCTAATATACATTGTACTAGCACCATATTATATAGTTTTTAAGTGGAAATCGCAAGATTATATAGAAAAAATTCGACTTTTTTCACAGGTTTTACACATTTCCTTGCTACACTGTGAATAGTTACAGTGTACAAAACGAAGATTGCCTGTTATAATTGGTCTGAAATCAAAGTATCAGGAGGAGGAAAGGGAGATGGAAGAGCGCAGAGAAGACAGCAATGCAGAAAATGCGGAATATACCGGAGAATATGGAAATACGATACAGGGAGAGTACGAGGAAGATACCACGTACCGTTTCACCTACAATGATCAGGACCGGACGGCTCATTCAGGGGATTATTATGCCAGCGCAGAGGAAAATGGCACTGGGGAAGATATGGGTGAGAATGGAACTGGTGATGGGGGCAACGGCGCCACGGCATCGGGAGATGCGGGAGAGAAGGCGGATTCCGGGCAGGGAGATGATGGAAGCAGGGATGGGGAATGGAATGCCTACGGTGGAAGCAGGCAGGGACAGTATTATGATGGGACTTCTCAAGGGAATAATTTAGGTGGCAATCAGCCGGGAAGCTCTTATGATGGCGGATCATCGGGAAATGCTTATTATGCCCAGCCCCCAAAGCCTCCGAAAGAGCAGGTTTCTTTTGGCAAAAAGATGTTGGTCACGGTGGCGTGCGCAGTGGTTTTTGGCTTGGTTGCAGGAGTTTTCTTTAATGGCTTCAATTATGTTGCGAGCAGGATGGAGAGGACTGTTGCAGGTTCTAGAGAATTGGAAAAGACTACCGTGACTGACAGCAGCGAGAAAGGGGCTGACAATAAGAAGGAAGATCAGGCAACCCCTTCAAATACGGCGGATAAGAAGGATGTGGCGGCCATTGCAGAGCAGGCTATGCCGGCAGTGGTGGCTATTACCAGCACCTCTCAGGGAGCGGACTATTATGACTTGTTCGGGCAGCGTTATCAGGGGAAGGAAGCCACCAGCAGCGGTACTGGATTTGTCGTGGGACAGAATGACAAGGAATTGCTGATTGCCACTAACAACCACGTTGTGGATGGGGCGAAGACTATTTCTGTTCAGTTTATTGATGGGGAGATTTATGAGGCGAAGGAAAAGGGAGCGGATTCTTCTAATGACTTGGCAGTGGTGGCAGTGACTGCCTCTGCTGTGAAGAAGACCACCATGGAAAAGATAAAGATAGCGGACTTGGGCAATTCTGACAAGGCAAAGGTTGGAGAGATGGTAATCGCCATCGGAAATGCGCTCGGATACGGACAGTCTGTAACGGTGGGATATATCAGCGCCAAGGATCGGGAGATTACGGAATCCGACGAGTCTGGACAGAGCACGGGGAATAAGATTAAAGCGATTCAGACAGATGCTGCAATTAACCCTGGAAATAGCGGTGGAGCCCTGATTAATATGCAGGGGCAGGTCATTGGCATTAATTCTGCCAAGATTGCCGCCTCTTCTGTAGAGGGAGTAGGATATGCCATTCCCATCACCGTGGCTACGCCTATCATTGACGAATTAATGAATAAAGAGATTTTGAATGAGGATGAGAAAGGGTATCTGGGAATTTCCGGTGCGGAGGTGACGCAGCAGGTCACGATGTACAACATGCCCTACGGCGTCTACGTGAAGGAAGTTGCCAAAGGCGGTGCGGCTGAGAAGGGCGGCATCAAGGCGGGGGATGTGATTACTGCTGTAAATAAAGTGGAAGTCACTACCATGGAAAGCTTGCAGGAAAAAGTCAATAGCTACCGCAAGGGCACGAAGGTGGACATTACTGTCCAGCGCAGCAATAATGGGGAATATAAGCCGAAAAAGTTGACGGTGACCCTTCAGGGAAAGGAAACGCTGGATAGTTTGTCCGATGGAAATGACAGTGGAAATAATGATTCTAGTGGGAATAATAATGGCTCGAATGGAAATGAGGGTTCCAATGGGGGCGATAACGGCTCTGACGGAAACAACGGTTCCAATGGAGGAAATAACGGTTCAGATGGAAGCGAAGGGATTCCCGGAGATAATGGAGCAGATGATTTCGGCAGTTTTTGGGATTTCTTTCGATAGGGAATCTTGCATATGCGCACTGATTTCCAGAAGTTCATTTCTTTCTGCGGGGGATGTGGGTGAGAAATGCATGGAAGAAGAGATAAAAGAGAGGATTGGAGTGGGAGAAGTTGATGGGCAAGGATGATGCGCTGGCAGGTGCGGCACAGGAAAAGCAGGTGCGGCGTGAGTTGGCGCAGGAAGATTGGGCATTGGAAGAGCAAATAGGTCAGGGGGCAGAAAAGCCTGTTCGATTGGAAGGCCGGGCACGGCGGGTGATGGAACACCCGCTGTACCAAACCGGCTTTTTTGTCATATTTTCCTATGTTCAATTCATGGTGCTGGAATTGTTCTTTGACGTGCTCTTTACTGAGTATAGCATGGAACTGCAAATGAAAAATGTCGCCTTAATTGCAGGAATTAATTTATTGCTGGTGGGAATATTTCACGGCCTTCGCACTGCTCTTTTTGTATCCCAAGGATTTTTTCTGCTGGTGGGAATTGCCAATTATTTTGTTATCCTCTTTCGGGGGTATGGGATTGTATTTATGGATGTGTATGCGCTGGGTACGGCGGCTGCGGTGGCAGGGAATTACCGGTATGAAATCAATGCCGCTTTTGTGGCGGGCATGATTGGGGGATTGGCATTGCTTGCAGCCGCCAGAGTTTTTCTGCCTGGGAGGAAGCATGCCTACGCCAAGGCGAAATATATGCTTGTCTCATTGGCAGGAATTGGCTGCGGTTTGCTTTTTTTCTTATGGATTCATATGGATGTGGTATTTTTTCGGGGAGTTGCGTCCCTTAGCTGGGATCACAATATTGGAATGCGAGAAAATGGCTATCTTCTATATTTTACAGCCAATGCTGGAAAGGCAACGGTGGAAGAGCCTGCGGGATATTCTTTGGAGCGGGTGAGGGAGATTCTGAATCCCTATCTCCGTCAGGAGAAACACAGAGATCGCATACAGGATAAGAAGCCGAATTTGATTATGATTATGAACGAGTCTTTTTCGGACTTGGAGGTGCTCGGCCGGATTGATACCAATGAGCCGGTGATGCCCTTTTATGATAGTTTGGAGGAGAATGTAATCAAAGGATATGCCTATTCCTCCGTATATGGTGGATATACTGCCAACTCGGAATTTGAATTTCTCACAGGCGCTACCAAGGCTTTTTTGCCGGGAAATCCCTATTTGCAATATTTGGATGGGAAGCTTCCCAATCTGGTCACCAATTTAAAGGAGCAGGGCTATGGGGAAGTGATTGCCATGCATCCCTATAAGCCTTCGGGATATAGCAGGAATCGGGTATATCCTCTGCTGGGCTTTGACCGTTTTTTATCATTGGAAGATTTTTCCCAGAAGAATCTGATTCGTGGATATGTGGGGGATGGGGAGAGTTATAAGAAAATGGAAGAATTGTATCAGGCGAGAGCAAAGGATGCCCCCTTCTGCGTCTTTCATGTGACGATGCAGAATCACAATCCCTATGATGACAAGGATTATCGCCCTGATTGCCCGATTAAGGTGACCAATTTTTCTGCATCCTCTAGCACGGAACAGTATTTGTCACTGATGCGGGAGTCAGACCGGGCGCTGGCGCAGCTGGTGGGTTATTTTGAGCAGGTGGAGGAGCCCACGGTCATATTGCTTTTCGGAGACCATCAGCCCCATCTTTCTGATGTTTTTTATCAAGAGGTGATGGGGAAGAAGCCGGATTTCTTTAACCGGCAGGAGGTGATGAAAAAACATCTGGTGCCCTATATGATCTGGGCGAATTATCAGATTCCCCAGCAGGAGGTGGAGAAGATATCTCTGAATTACTTGTCGAAACTGTTGTTGGAGATTGCCGGGCTGGAGATGACTGCCTATGACCGATTTTTGGAGGATGTGCGGAAGAGACTGCCATCCGTCAGTGCCAGCGGGTATTATGACCAGGAAGGAAGGCTGTACCAGTACGAGGATGGGGAGCTTGGCGAGGGAACAATGGGAGAATCTGACGAGGGCGGACAACTGGTTGGAGACGGCGCACCGTATCAATGTGATGATGGGAAAGGAAAGGAAGTGCTGGAACTGCTGCGAAATTATGAAATGGTTCAGTATCACTATTTGTTTGCTGGGGAAGAGCGCATGGAGGAGTATTTTCACATTAGGTAAGATTCACAGTGATGATTCACAATCTTTTCACACAATTATTAGCACTCACTCTTGACGAGTGCTAGTAATTGTGTTATAACATAATCAGAACAAGGAAAAACGCCTATATAGAAAAGCGTAAGCACAATTCTTCTATCATAAATACAGAAAGTTTTCATTTCAAACTTGAAGAGCTTGCATAACTTTTCTATATGGGAGCAAATAATAACCCTAAGGAATGGTTTTCATGATATTACTCATGGAAAGTATTATTCCAAGTTCTAAAGCAACAGGTAATGCAAACCAATTAAAAGATTTTAAAAGGAGGAATGACTTATGTTACTGCCGAGTATTTTTGGAGAAAACTTATTTGATGATTGGATGGACTTTTCATTTCCTTCGATTGACAAAGCCCTGTACGGAAAACGTTCCCAGAATATGATGAAGACGGACGTGATGGAGACGGAAAATGGTTACGAGCTGGATATTGACTTGCCTGGGTATAAAAAGGATGAGGTAAATGCCCAGCTGGAGAATGGGTACCTAAAGATTGAGGCTGCGAAGAATGTGAACAACGACGAGAAGGACGAGAATGGGAAATATATCAGGAGAGAGCGTTACGCAGGAACCATGAGCCGCAGTTTTTATGTGGGTGACGGCGTTTCTCAGGATGAGATTCGTGCGAAATTTGAGAATGGTATCTTGAAGTTATCAATTCCTAAGAAAGACCCTAAAAAGGTAGAGGAGAAGAGATATATTGCCATCGAGGGATGAGGCTGCTCTCAATCGCGCGAGTTCGTTGGCAGAAGTTCAAAATTGTGAGATATGGAAACCCGACGCCGTCTTGTAAATCTTTTACAAGGCGGCAACTCATTGGTACTGGTGTGCAGACATGGAGGTGGTCATATGAATATTAGCAGATTTACGCAGAAATCTCAGGAAGTGATGCAGAACACGGAGAAAGTTGCCATGGATTACGGGCATCAGGAGATCGGGCAGGATCATTTTCTGGTGGCGATGCTCCAAGTGGAGGATAGCCTGATTCGCAAATTGATCGAGAAGATGGGGATTTCCCCGGAAGCATTTCTGGCTCAGGTGGAGGGAATCCTGAATAAGCGGCCGAAAGTGTCTGGGGGGGACTTGCGTATTGATAAATATCTGAATGAGACGCTGGTCTATGCGGAGGATGAGGCAAAGCGCATGGGGGATGAGTATGTTTCTGTAGAGCATCTGTTCCTCAGCCTGCTGGCTCACCCCGGCAGGGAGATGAAAGAACTTCTGAAAGAGTGCGGCATCACGAGAGAGCGTTTCCTCCAAGTGCTGTCAGAGGTGCGTGGAAACCAGCGTGTCACCAGTGATAATCCGGAGGCTACCTACGATACGCTGGAAAAATACGGTTCGGATTTGGTGGAGCGGGTCAAGGATGGCAAACTGGATCCAGTGATTGGAAGGGACGAGGAAATTAGGAATGTCATTCGCATCCTTTCTCGAAAGACGAAAAATAATCCCGTGCTGATTGGCGAGCCGGGCGTAGGAAAGACTGCGGCAGTGGAGGGGCTGGCTCATCGGATTGTCAAGGGAGATGTGCCGGAGGGATTGAAGGATAAGAAGGTATTCGCCTTGGATATGGGGGCACTGGTGGCGGGAGCCAAGTATCGGGGTGAGTTTGAGGAACGGTTGAAAGCGGTTCTGGAAGAGGTGAAGAAGAGCGATGGTCAGATCATTCTCTTTATCGACGAGCTGCATACCATTGTGGGGGCAGGGAAGACAGATGGCGCCATGGATGCGGGAAATATGCTGAAGCCCATGCTTGCCAGAGGAGAGCTGCATTGCATTGGGGCTACTACTTTGGATGAGTATCGGATGTATATTGAAAAGGATCCTGCTCTGGAAAGGCGGTTCCAGCCTGTCATGGTGGATGAGCCCACGGTGGAGGATACCATATCTATCCTGAGAGGGCTGAAAGACCGCTATGAGGTGTTTCACGGTGTTAAGATTACGGATGCATCTCTGGTGGCGGCGGCTACCTTGTCAAATCGGTACATTTCCGATCGGTTTCTGCCCGATAAGGCCATTGACTTGGTGGATGAGGCCTGCGCCATGATTAAGACGGAACTGGATAGCATGCCGGCAGAACTGGATGAAATCCGCCGGCGGATTATGCAGATGGAGATTGAGGAGGCGGCGTTAAAGAAGGAGACGGACCGAATGTCTGGGGAGCGTTTGGAGCAGCTGCAGAAGGATTTGGCAGAATTGCGGGATGGTTTTCATGAGAAGAAGGCTCGGTGGGACAGTGAGAAGGCATCTGTGGATGAGGTAAATGCGCTGAAAGAGCAGCTGGAAGCCCTGCATACTGAAATGGATGCGGCCAAGCGGGACTACGACTTGAATAGGCTGGCAGAACTGCAATATGGCAAATTGCCAGAATTGGAGAAACGGCTGGAGGTGGCAGAAGATCAGGCAAGGGCTGAGAACCGCACGTTGGTGCAGGAGAGCGTGACCGAGGAGGAGATTGCCAAAATCATTTCCCGGTGGACTGGGATTCCCGTGGCAAAACTTTCAGAGGGCGAGCGGGAAAAGACGCTGCATCTGGAAGAGGAACTTCACAGGCGGGTCGTAGGTCAGGAAGAGGGCGTTTCGCTGGTAAGCGAGGCCATTATTCGCTCCAAAGCGGGCATCAAGGATCCGGGCAAGCCCATTGGCTCCTTCCTGTTCCTAGGGCCTACCGGGGTGGGCAAGACGGAACTTGCCAAGACCCTTGCCGCCAGCCTATTTGACGATGAGAGCAATATGGTGAGAATCGACATGAGCGAATATATGGAGAAGTACAGTGTTGCCAGACTGATTGGGGCGCCTCCCGGATATGTGGGATATGAGGAGGGAGGGCAGCTGACGGAGGCTGTGCGCAGAAAGCCTTACTCTGTGGTTCTCTTTGATGAAATTGAGAAAGCCCATCCCGATGTGTTCAATGTGCTGCTGCAGGTGCTGGATGATGGCAGAATCACGGATTCCCAAGGCCGGACGGTGGACTTTAAGAATACCATTATCATTCTCACATCGAATATTGGCTCAACATACCTGCTGGAGGGCGTGGACGATGCAGGAAATATCAGCGATGAGGCTAGAGAGGAGACGATGGCGGACTTGCGGGCAAGTTTTCGGCCGGAGTTCCTGAACCGTCTGGATGAAATCATTTTGTTCAAGCCCTTGACTAGGAGCAATATATCTACCATTATACGGCTTTTGATGAAAGAATTGAATGAGCGGGTGAGGGAGAAGGAGATACGGGTGGAACTGACGGAGGAGGCTGTGGAGTTTATTGCTGAGCAGGCGTATGAACCTGCCTTCGGCGCCAGGCCGCTGAAGCGTTACTTACAGAAGAATGTTGAGACGCTTTTGGCTCGGAAGATTCTGGCAGACGAGGTGAGGATGGGAGACACTGTGACGATTAACGTGGTGGATGGGAAATTGCAGGCGAAGTAATGCTGCTAAAATAAATGATTCATATCCACTTGCTCCAAAGTCAGCAGTTTTACCTTTTTTTCTAATCCTCCGCCATATCCTGTCAGGCGTCCGCCTGACCCTACGACTCTGTGGCAGGGAATGATGATGGGAATGTTATTGCGTCCCACTGCGCCGCCTACCGCCTGTGCGGCCATCCGGGGAATCCCTTTCTGCTCAGCGATTTCTTTAGCGATTTGTCCATAAGTGGTAGTTTCTCCGTAGGGGATTTTTTGCAGGATTGCCCAGACGTTAAGTTGAAAAGGAGTGCCTATCATATGAATGGGGGGCAGGAAGGGGGGCTCTGTGCATGAAAAATAAATGGCAAGCCACTCCTTTGCCTGTTGGAGGATAGGCGTATCTTTTTCCTCGTGCTGGGAATTGAGATGGTCTGCATAATATTTTGACCCATCAAACCAGAGCCCGGTCAGCCCGATTTCGTCAGCGGTCAGAAGAATGTCGCCCAGGGGTGAATGATAATGATTGATATATAGCATGCTGCATTCCCTCTCTTCCTATGGCATTCCCTCTCAAAGGGAGTAAAAAAGCAGTAAATCTGTCAATTCTTTTGCACCCCGGTGGGCTACATCCTGTGAAATTATTTCACTGTTAATTTTATCGTTTTCGCTACGCCATTGTTTGCAACGACAAAGATGGTACAGGTACCCTGTTTTTTTGCCTGAATCTTTCCGCTTTTTGTTACGGTTGCCACTGCTTTATTGCCTGTATAATAGCGAAATATCCGTTCATGGCTCAGCAGTTTCTTTTTTTTGTTCTCTTTTATCGCAGTTGCCTTGATCCGAAATTTCTTTTTTGGTTTCAATACCAGCTTTGCCTTGTTTGTCTTAATCTTTTTTACATTGGTATGCTTTTCCTGCTTCATTGCCACATGAATCACGGAAGATTTTGAAAGATAATTCTTTCTGCCATTATTTATCCGGTAGGTGGCAATATAATACTTATATGCGCGAGTTCTTTTCAGTTTTTTATGTACGCATACACGAGTTCCATTCTTCTTTACTGTTTTCAGCTTCCGAAAATTCTTCTTTCCGTCACAGTATGACCAGTATACCTCATAGCCTGTGCAGCCGCTCCATTTATTCCACATCAGTTTGATGCCGTTCTTCCCTTTCTGTTTCCCGGTGGCAAGTAAGATTGGCAAATCTGTCCGTTTCTCTAGCTGATTTCCGGTTTGTTTGGATTCGTCCGGTTTTTGGGGAGTGGACATTGGTGCTTCCGGCGTGGGTTTTGGTATATCTGGTGTCGGATTTGGAGACGTTTCCGGTGTCAGAGATGGCTCTGATGTGGGAGATGGTTCCGGTGTCAGGGTTGGTTCTGCCGTTGGAGGCAGTCCCGGTGTCAGAGGTGGCTTTGCTGTCGGAGATGATGTTGGCGTTGGTGTCGGTTTTGCGATAACTGTTACCGGTATATTTATGTTATCAACAATGAGATAGTTATCTGTATCTGCTGGTGTATAAACTGCTTTAAATGTATGCAATCCCCCTTCGTCCAAAGTTTGTGCAGGATCCTTCCATGAAAAACCCTCTGGCAGAACAACGGAAGCAAGGGTATCCCCCACAGTAGCCGTCAGATTTTCAGGAATTGTATAGGAAGGTGTCTTTTTTGGCTTAAAATGAATCGTTGAACCATTCAGTTTTCCGCTTTTTACCTTCACAGATGGATTCTTTGTTTCCATGACAATTTTTGTTTCATCGTCAGATAAATGGCAGTTTGTATAGGTCAAACCTTCAGAACTGTACAGTATATCCTCTGGATTCAGGATTCTTTTCACCAGTTCTGGAAACGCAATTTCCTGGCCGACAGTAAAATCACTCTCCAGATTCATTGTCTGTGTGGATAAAACAAATTTGTTGTCATTTGTAAGGCCTGCATAATCAGTAATGTTGTTCAATTCAAAGGTTATTCGGGGAGTGTTTTTTATACTGGCAAACGCCTGTATGGAGGTGATTCTAAGTCCGGATAATTCTAATTCTCTCAATTTTGAAAAATATATCGGAAGTGATGCGAGACCTGCCACATCTGTAAATATATTTTTGCTGGGAGTATAAATATTATAGGCGTATGTGCCGCCCAATACAACATGAACCCTCACGCCCAGATTAAGCTCCTCCAGATCAGATAGGTTCGCCATACTGGTCAATGCTGATAGGGAATCATCGGTAAGCTTGTTATCTGCTAAGGACAGGTTTTGCAATTTTCCCAAATTCTGAATGAAATCAATATTTGATATCCTGCAGTCATCCAGCCACAAACTGATCAAGGATGGCAGTTTCGTTTTAGTAAGGCTGTCACAGGCGCCATCTGCAGATAAATTATTCTTTGACAGACACAAAGTTGTTAAGTTTGGCAATGTCAGTTCAGGAATCTTGTCCAGGTTACACTCAACCAAAGACAGGCTACCTAGACTTTCCCTGTTACCAATAATGGAACAATCGATTTCACGGAGATCGCATCTTCTCAGCTGGAGATGTTTCAGATTCGTGCATCCGCGGAACAGTGTTTCGAGGGTATTCTTGAAATTGTCACCTGTTATGTCCGATTTTAGCAGCATCTGAATCGATGTAACCTTCTCCAGATTAAGTGTCATCTGCTGTTTTTCGTCATTGTTGCTTTGCAGTGCACCTCTATTAGAACTGTTGTCAAGAAGACATGATTTCAGAGCCTCATAGAGTGTCTTATTCTCTATTGTGAGAGTCTGAATGCTTTCTGCCAGTACGATTGTCTGTGACGGCGGCAGTATTGGACTGACAATAAGCACCACCACCAGTAAGATGGATAAAATCATTCTCTTTGCTTTCATATCGCTTCTCCTCCATATATCAAATATCAACATGTCAGTACACTAGTGTACTGTATTCTCTTTGGCATAATGTGCACCCATCACACCATTACCATTTGCCAAACAAAACATCTCCTCGCTGGTTTGTGGTAAAATGCTCATGCATTATGATAAAGATACCACTTGACAGTATATAAAGTCAATATCCCATTACTGTTGGCTGGCTGTGAATAGTAACATTGAATAGTAACCACGATTTGTGTTTTTCATAAAAAAATGCTACAATAGCAAGGTTATCAGTGCTCTGCTTCCATTGTTATGTACCTTTCTTAATAACAGTGCAGATGGGAGCAGGCTGAAAAGGGAATGCCGTGGAGAGCGGCAGCAGCCCCCGCTACTGTAAGGACGGCTGTGGCATGCAGGCAGGGACACGAGAGGGTGGTTCCCTGATGCATGCATCAGCACAGAAAATTTTATAGCAGAAATGGATTTGCTTTCAAAGACAGACTTGCGCTAGGTTGCCGCCAGAGCCAGTTGTTCTGTCAGAGCGGAAATTTCTGTGGAAACACCACTGTGAATCGCAGCGGGATTCATGGGAAGGGAGATTTTCTGAAGTCATAAGCCAGGAGACCTGCTGGTAACGCGCGACGAGAGAATCTCGGTGGGAGATTCGTGTGCCAGAGATTGCAATCGGTTGCTATTAGTTAGATGAAGGAATCCATGGCTGTGGACAGTGACCCTTAGAAAATCTTGGCGTTCGCAATAATTTCAGAAAGGAAGAGAAAATGAGAGCGAAAAAAGTATTAAGCACGGTGCTGGCTTTTGCGCTAGTGCTGGGTTCTTCCACAGGTTTATCCAGGCGAGACTCCAGCGCGGCAGAAGCGGCAAAGAAAATGGTAGTGTATGTGGCGGCAGAAGGAACGGCGGAAGATGCCGCTGTAAAGATTGACAAGACGGCGGTACAGGTGTCCCGGGGGGACACGGCGGAAGTGGCTGGGGCTGAACTATCAGAAATTGGGAAAGGAGCTTATGAGCCAAGATGAAATA
>CASGVX010000028.1 GCA_949346185.1 uncultured Lachnospiraceae bacterium | reverse complement strand
GTTCCAGCGTCACATGGGAAAATATATTTTTTTCAAATGCCATGACCTTCTCCGACTGAAAATTCGATAGGAAAATAGCAATGGTCTGCTGAATCAATTCCACAAAAGGATGTTCCTCAATACCCTTCTTCTGATCCACAAAATAAGGAATCTGTGCCTGCTCCAAAATCTCTCCCGCCAGCGTGCCGTACACGCTCAAATCCCCGGTAATCACCGCAATATCCCGATATCTGGCTTCCTCCCGCTGCAAAAGCCCTCGAACCTGCTCCGCAACAAACTCCACTTCCTGCTCCGGCTGCCTCATAATATGTATAGAAATATCCTGCGGCTCCTCCCCAAATTCCTCCATAGGATATCGAAACAGCCTTCGCTCCAGCCCGCATATTCCCGGCGCCTCAGAAAACCTCGTCTCCTCCGGCTTCTCCCCCGTCCAAATCTCAGGGCACACCTCGATACCATGAGCCTGCGCCATTTTCCTCAATCGGAAAATCGTCTGCTGGCTCATATAAAAAAGTCCGTGCTTCGCCCCCGGCTTCACAATGCTCACGCCCCTGTCAATCGTCACAGTGACATACACCTTCTTGGCAACGAGAAGAAGCCTCTCGATAAACCGGTACTGCGTGGGGGTAAACCCGGTAAATCCATCCAAGCAAACCACGCTGTCCCGTAAAATCTCTGACTCTTCCGTCACCCCGGCAAGCACCGTGAGGACTTCCTCCGAAGTAATAAAATGCTCCTCCAGATAATTAGAAAATCCTCGATAAATCTTTTGCATGTCCTGCAATTTCCGCACCAGAAGGGGCTGCTTTTCCGCACTGCCAATCATCTCCCGCAGCGTCTCCTCATCAACCCCATACTGGTATAATTCTGACAGAAAGGACTTGATTTCCTGCACATACCCTTCCTTATGAATATTTCTTCCAAAGTATTCCAGTTCCCCCTCCATCTGGGTCAGCACCTTCTTCAGCACCATAGTTTTGCCCATATCATCCAGCACTGGAAGATTTCCCGCCCCCGTCTCCTCAAACACTCGGAAGGCAAGGCGCACGAAACTCTGCACGTCAATATTCATAATACCCTTTGATTTGCTGATACTAATCAGTTCCTTCTGAGTCTGCATGGTAAACTGCTCCGGCACTAAAAAAATATACTGCCTCTGCGGAAAATAAACCGCCTCCCGGGAAATGAAATGCTGGGCATAATAAGTCTTCCCACATCCTGAACCTCCCAAAATAAATTGCAATGACATCCTAAATCATATTCCTTTCCCTTTAGGGACTGTTAAAAAATAACTTTGCATTTTGCGTAAGCTGGAATTTTCATCTGCAAGGCGGAGGAGGAAGTCGTAGCGGGCTACGGCGACTGACAACAACGCAGCAGATGGAGATTCCAGCAAGCAAAATGTGAAGATTTATTTCTTAACAGTTCCTTACTATCAATAAACAGCGCTTGTTTCTTTACTTTTTTATAATTATATATTATAGTATTTATATAAGAAAAAGCATATCTAAAAATATATTATATTCTAGTTTTAAATATTTTCTATATCTCCAAAATAAAATATTCATTCTTAAAAAACTTTGTCTTATATATTTTATCATGTTGTTTAGCAAGACGAAAGGATAATTTATGGTAAAAAGTAAAATCAATAATTTAATGATATGTGTAGTTACGTTTGTATTTTTTGTTTTTCCCACAATGCATTTGCAGCACGAAATAATGACGTTAGGAAAGTATGTTCAGAATCTGTCCCGCAAGGGGCATATGCTTATGCCGAAAAAATTGCTCCAGATTTATTAGCTAATGTCGTTGGCAGAGAAGAACTATATGATGTAGAATTTGAATCCAACTTTTCTATATATTTCAAAAAATGGACATGGAAATATTCATTATATTAATTGCCAGTAATAAAATGAAAGGACAGAAATTTATCTATGAAGAAGTTAGCAATTATAGGAATAGCAATCATCTGGACAGCCATGCTTATCGGGGGAATATATTATTTTACACTTCCTGAGATTGAATACAACAACTCCCTCTTTCCTTCTCAGCAAAAAAAGAACTGACCTTCAATTTGATGATTCCGTAATGGAACTTGGCATTTTAGAAGGAGAACTTACCGTGATATCTGTCAATGAAGAATTAAATGGCCTATACAAGGTAAGCGAGCAGTTTTCCACCAAACTCTTCAAACTTTTAGATTAATACATTTTGCACATGATGTTTAAAATACATTCTCATAGATTACTGATTGGTATAAAAATAGCATTGCCACCCTTTATTGTTCAAAGAATTTGAGGGTGGCTTTTGCTATGCTCACTACTTCCCGTTTCAAACCTTACTTCCCATTTCTTACAACTAATTATTTCTCGTGCTCCTCCAGCATTTCTTTCACAGACTCTACCAGCATTTTCTCCGTATACTGGGCATCCTCAGACATCACGATTTCCTCCATTCCGTTACCCGCCGTCAACTGTTTGGATATCTTCTCCACCGTAGGCTTCATCAAAGGATACATCGTCTCCACACTCTCTTCCAAATTTACAATTTCCAGAGACTTCACGTGGTCTTCATCCAATGTCAGCTGCAGATTCACCGAGGTATCTCCCAATTTCAATTCCTTGGTGTAGACCCCTGCCTCATAAATTTCCTCGGTACCATAATTGTATGTCAGTTCCTCTCCCTGATTCCTTCCCGGCCAAAAGAGCACCAAAAGCACCACTACAATAATAATGACAGCCAAGGCCAAGATTCCTGCGTATATCAATTTTTTTGCCTGTAAAACCACAATTTTGGTATTTGACATAGTTCCCTCCGTTATACTTGATTCTGCAAAGACTTTCCGTGAAATCTCTTCTTACTATATTCTATTAGACAAAAATATTCTTTATGACTAAATCCATTTTTTTCAACCACTCTATTCGCAGATGAACTATTCATGGCGGTTTCATTTCCATTCATGAATCTTTAGAAAATAAGTTAAAAGAGCGTCACAGTTTATAACCGTGACGCTCTCCAGCATTCTTCTATCATGCATATCAGTTCTTGAAAGAATCTTCCTCAAGGCTCAAATGCATTACTTCTTGTTGCTGTTCTTGGTTGCTTCCTTCTTCTTGCTGTTCTTGGTTGCTTCCTTCTCCAGCTGATATCTTTTCTCAGCCTGCTTCTTTGACCAATTCAAGCACTTGTCATATCCGTAGTTTTTAACCTTCTTAATCATTTCACTTACGTTCTTCTCGAATTCCTTATCATTCTTAGAGAACATAGCCTTCCATGAACCAGCCTTAATCTCGCCGGTCACCTGCGACCAAGTAGTCTTCAAGTCGTCATCCTTCTGTTCCAACGCAAAAGATGTACCAGGAGAAACCATGTATTTTCCGCTCTTCTCAAAATATTCGTTTGATGTATTGCACCCTGTCTTATCTCTCCAATCCTGCTCGATTTCCGTCTCAGCCTTGGTGATATTGCTCTTCCAGTTATCACTGTTGTAAGTCTCTCCGTTAGAATCCGGATTCTCTACATCAATTGCCCAAGTAGAGATAGCAGCCTGACACTGTCCATCCTTGAATGAGCCCTTATAGCCATTGCCCATCTTAGTATTGACATTCTTCTTGCATTCCTTACCCAAATCTGTAAAGTAAGTATTGCCTTCTTTATCGTAATCCCAGCAAACTCCCTTAGGGCCATACGAATATGTCATCTTGCCCTCCGGACTTGCAAACCAGTTGATTATTTCCATACACTTCTCTGGATACTCAGAAGTAGCGCCAATGCTTGTAACATAGTCACCACCCTGGGTATTCATACCATATACAATAGGAGTGGCATCTTCCGGCTTCATGCAGTACATCATCTTGCCAGCCTTTGTATGCACAGGCTTATTGTATGCCAACTGACCAGAATAATTGAAGATGGACCAGAACACGCCGCCATTCTGAACCTTCTCTACAGCCTTATCGTAAGTCTGGGTCATAGAGTCAGGATCAACCAGTTTTTCTTGGTACAGCTCATTAAAGAATTTCAGCATTTCCAGATATGGGCCATTCTCTTCCATCGCATCATGATACGTTCCTGTGGAAGGATCATACAATCCGATTCCCAACTCGTCATATCCATACCATGCCGTAGCAGTCGCTTTCACATACATTACATAATCCACATCCCAATCCGGCCACAACGATACCGCATATGTGGGATTGCCATTGTCATCCTGAGGGCAGATCTTCTTCATTTCAATCATAAGATTCTTCAAATCATCCAACGTCTTAACTTTAGGATAGCCCAGCTGCTTGTAAAGATCCCAGCGCACATCCCAAGTATAGAAGAATGACAGATGATCCTCATTACTCAGCGCAATATCATTTCCGATTCCGTATACCTTGCTCTCCTTGTTATTCGTTGCCGTCTTCGTGATGCTTCTGTTCTTCTCCATAGCATCCTTCATATTTTTGGCAACGTTAGGAGCATAATCCTTTACCAGATCATCCTCTTCCCAGTCATATAGCAGACCAGTCTTTACAGCATTCTGATAATCCGCATCATTGTGCGCGAAAATGACGATATCTCCCAGATTGCCTTCCTCCATACGGGTCTTAAGCATGCCCTGCTGATCTCGAATGATGTTCAATTTTACATTGAACTTCTTCTTCAACACATCACCCATCCAGCCCGTCTGAAGACCTGAATAGTTTGCTGCCTGACTGAGCACATCCAATGTGATCGTCTTATTGTCCTTGCTTCCTCCGCAGCCAGTGACAGCTGCCGCAGAACCCACTACCATTGTGCTGGCCAACAGCAGGGATACCGCTTTCTTCCATGTTGATTTTCTCATGAAATAATCTCCTCCTTCTTTTTTTGTGCGGCGCAATCATGCCAGTCTGATGTTTAGCCCAATGCAAATGGCTCAGAAATAATTTCAGCATTACTAATCACAGCAATAATTCAGCACAATCTTTTTCGCACAGGAATAAGCGTATTCCGCTTATTATATCAATAATAGTTTACCTCTAAACCGCTAAAAATGCAAGAAAGATTTTGCCAAAAACTAACATATCAGCGCCCAATTATTTATTGTTTCTATCATATAATTTAACATATTTCTGCTATATTGTTTACCCCACTTTTTCTAAGAAAATAATTAGTTTTTTCTAGAAGAAGCACTAGCAACGATCCACCTTGCAATAAGGAGCACAGTATTATTCTGGTGCTCCCCTTCCATTTTCTATGCGAATGCTTTTCTCGTATAGCGAAGGATAATCTTCCTGCTATTTCTTATTCTCTTTCTGTTTAGCAGCCTCCTGCTCTAAAGCGTAGCGTTCCGCCGCCTGTTCCTTTGCCCATTTTAAGCATTTGTCATAGCCATACTTTTTGATGCTATCCCGCATCTTCTTTACCTGCTTATCGAAATCCTTATCATTCTTTGCAAACATCGCCTTCCAAGAACCAGCCTTAATCTCGCTAGTCACCTGAGCCCAAGTAGTCTTCAAATCATCATCCTTCTCTCCCAGAGAGAAAGAAGTTCCCGGCGATACTACGTACTTCCCCTTTTCAAAATAATCATTAATACTGTTCACGCCGTTCTTATCTCTCCAATCCTGCTCTATCTCGGTCTCAGCTTTCGTGATATTGCTCTTCCAGTTATCACTATTGTAGGTCTCTCCATTAGAATCAGGATTCTCCGCATCATTTGCCCAAGTGGAGAAGGCGGCCTGGCACACGCCATCATGGTAGCTGCCCTTATATCCATTGCCCATCTGGGTCTTTTCGTTCTTCTTGCACTCTTTGCCCAGATCAGTAAAATATGTATTCCCTTCCTTGTCATAATCCCAAGTAACGCCCTTGGGACCATAACCGTATGTCATACGCCCCTCTGGGGTGCAGAACCAGTTCATAATCTTCATGCACAGCTCAGGGTACTGCGTATTGGCGCCGATACAGGTAGGATGATTTCCTCCCTGGGTATTCATGCCATACACGATGGGCGATGCATCTTCCGGCTTCATGCAGTACATCATCTTTCCCGCCTTGGTATGTGCGGGCTTATTGTATGCCAGAGAGCCGCTATAGTTAAAGATGGACCAGAGCACGCCGCCATTCTGCACCTTTTCCACCATCTTGTCATATGTCTGCGTCATGGAATCCGGATCCAGCAGTCCATCCTGATTAAGCTTATTAAAGAATCTCAGCATTTCCAAATACGGCCCGTTTTCCTCCATAGCATCATGGTACGCGCCCGTCTGAGGATCATAGAGCCCGATTCCCAACTCATCATATCCATACCAAGCCGTGGCAGTAGCCTTCACATACATCACCATGGACTCGTCCCAATCAGGCCACAGCGATACGGCATAAGTAGGATTATCGCTATCATCTTTCGGACAGATCTTTCTCATGTCATTCAAGAGTTTGCGGAAATCATCCAGCGTCTTTACCTTGGGATAGCCAAGCTGCTTATATAAATCCCAGCGCACGTCCCAATTATAGAAGAACATCTGATGGTCGTCATTGGTAAGTGCCACTGCATCACCCAGCCCATATACCTTCTTCTCCTTGCCGTTGGTAATCTTCTCTGTCAGTTTTCTGTTCTTCTCAATGGCAGGTTTCATATTCTTATAAATATCCGGCCCATAGTCTTTGAGCAGGTTGTCTTCCTCCAAATTAAAGAGCATCTTATTTTTCACTGCATTTGCATAGTTGGTATCATCATTCCCCCAGATAACGATATCCCCCAAGTCTCCCTTCTCCATACGGGTCTGCAGCATGCCCTGCTGGTCTCGGATAATGTTCAATTTGACATTAAACTTCTCCTTGAGGATATCTCCCATCCAGCCCGTCTGCAAACCAGAGTAATTCGCCAGCTGACTGAACACCTCCAGCGTTATTACTTCCTTCTTCTTGCTATCGCATCCAGAGATGCCTACGGCAGTTCCCAACACCATGCTGCATGCCAGCACGAGAGAAACCGCCTTGTTGATTATGCTTTTTCTCATCTTGTTTCCCCTTTCCTTTTTAATAATGCATCTCGGCAATGAAATTTCACATCAGATGCTCTCTTCATAGATAATAGATATTCATTCATATATTTACGTGCGCCAAGCACATATGATATCCCTTGCCATTCCCTTCTACAGCACTATTCCTCCCGTTCCTGCGCCCCATCCTGACTGCCATTCTGCCCCTCGATTTTCCGAAATGCCTGCAATGCCCAAGAACTGATGGTAAGAATCAAGCAGCCTGGGCCAATCAGTATGCCAAGCAGAATCAATATGCTATTCCACATGAAAAACATAATCAAGAGCGCCAGCACGATTATGAGGAAAATCGTCCTCAAAATGTATCTCACAGCAATGGAAAATGAATTTCTCATGGTATTGATAATAGTATTCTCATACCGCGCCTGCAAAGGAAAGGCATAAATCAAATGCAAGAATGCCATGACAGATGCAATGATTCCCACCACCAGAAATCCCATGCTGCTGCGTCCCAATTCCTCGGCTGCCTGATAAAAAGAAAAATCAAGGCGAATGGCACACACTACGACAATCAAGATGATTCCCAAAATCGTGCCCTTCACATAATTCTCCTTGTAAGCTTTGAAAAACGGAGAAAAGATATAGCCCTCCTGTTCATCCGCCATCTTTAGCGCCACTGAAAATGCCGCCGTGGTTGATGCTCCTATCCCCAAAACAATGGGAAGGAATACCAAGAGCGCAAAAGTCGTCAGATAATTCACTGCGATTGCAGGAATCACGCCCCCAAAAAATAACCACAAAACATTTAGCAACAGCATATCCAGCAGTCTGGACATAAACCGATACACCGGACTTTCCAGACTGAAAAAACCACTCCCCTTGCTCATCTCTTCCTCCGTTCCATCACATTTCTATTTACTTAGCCAGCGCATCTTCCAATACCTTGCGCTTAGCGGCCTCTTTCTTGGACCATTTGGCACAATCCTTATATCCAATCTTCATGCATTTCGTAACCATCTCACTGACGATTTGGTCATATTGGGCATCTGACTTTGCATAAATGGCATCCCAAGACTGCTCTACCAATACCTTGCCAACCCTTTTCCACAGTTTTTTCAGTTTTCGGGACTTGACACCCATTTTATAATCGGTGCCTGGAAAAACCGTATGCTTCCCTTTCTCCATATAGTCTTCCACGCTCCTAAATCCTGTTTTTTCCTGCCAGTCCTTCTCGATTTCCGTCTCTGGCTCAGAAAAACCGCTCTCCCAGCGTTCATAGTTATAAGTCTCCCCATCCGTCTCCGGGTTAGAGGCATCATCATGCCAAATAAGGCTAACCTGAGACGCGCCATCCATAAAACTTCCCTGATATTCCTTTCCCAATTTCGTACGGGGATTCTCCTTGCACTTCTTTCCCAGCTCTGTTAATTCCGTCTTCCTCTGATCATTATATTTCCAGCACACTCCCTTAGGGCCATATCTCATAGTCAGGTATCCCTCGGGCGTAGACATCCAATTAACCACTTCCATGCATTTCTCCGGATACTTCGATGCGGCACCAATACACAGGATAGAACCGTTTCCTCCGGTATTTAGGCCATAGACAATAGGACAGGCCTGGAGGGGCTTCATGGCTTGCATCATTTTTCCAGCTTTGGTATGCATTGATTCATTATACGCCAACGAACCAGCATGATTAAAGATAGAAAACATTGTCCCGCCATTCTTTATCTTCTTTATTGCCTCTTCGTAGCCCTGCTTCCTAGAATCCGGGTCAAGCAAGCCGTCCTGATATAGCTTGTGGTAGAACTTCAGCATTTCCAAATAAGGGCCATCCTGATCCAACACGCCATGCCATTTGCCCGTTTCAGAATCGTACAGCCCCATTCCCAATTCATCATATCCATAGTATGCTGATGCCAGAGACTTCACATGCATCACCATGGATTCATCCCAATCGCTCCACAGCGATGCGGCATACGCCTTATTTCCAGAATCGTCCTTCGGACATGCCTTCACCATATCCTTCAGCAGCTTCTCATAATCTTCCAAATCATTTACCTTCGGATAGCCTAGCTGCCGATACAAATCCCAGCGCACATCCCAAGTATAGAAAAATGGTTGGTGATCCTCGCTGGAAGTGCCTATATTACAACTAAATCCGTAAAGCTTATCGCTGCTGCCATCTGTAATCGAAGCCGTCATCCTTTGGTTCTTCCGCAGGGCATCCCCCATATGATCCTTAATGTAGGGTCCATGCTTCGCCAATAAGTCATCACGATTCCAGTCATACAGCAAATCCTTCTTTAGCACATCGCTATAGGTACTGCCACTTTCCCAAAATAGCAAAATATCTCCCAAATCTTTCTTATTAATGCGCTCCTCGAATTCACCATAAATGTATGGAGTAATATTTAGTTTCACATTGAATTTCTCCTTTAGAATGTCTGCCACCCATCCCTCCTGAATGCCATTAAAACTCCCATATTCGTTAAATACATCCAGCGTAATGGTTTCCTTCTCTTTTTCCTTCTTTGACGAACTCCTGCCATTACTCTTTTCACATCCGGAAAGGCTGGCCGTCAGACCCAAAGCCATGCTGGAAACTAAAAGTACAGAAGTCAGTTTATCTACAAATTTTTTTACCATAACTCCTCCTACAAACCTGACATGCCGCATTTAGCGGAGCCATTGAGATAGAACGAACTTTCCAAATAATAGAATGACCAGCTGCGAAACATGACATCCCGCAGCTGGCTCTCAAACGCATAAGCATTCTTGTCGCAAAGCTGACATGATCTCCAAAACGGCACTACCGCCATATGGGGAGTAGATTGCTTTGCGCCTAACTTTGCTTTTGCAGAAATATTTATCCCTTCACAGCTCCCAGCATAATACCCTTCTCGAAATATCTCTGCATGAATGGATATACGCAGAAAATCGGGACAACGGATACCATGGAGATTGTGTACCTGATTACCTTTGCATTCAAAACCTCCTCCATCACACGCTGTGCCTCCGATGTACTCTGCCCTATGATAGCACCAAGGTTTGATGCGGTATTCAAGTAAATATACAGCCTATGCTGCAGCGTGAACATGCTGCTGTTTCCCTGCATGTAAATCAAAGAATCCTGGAAGGAGTTCCAGTGACCCACCGCACCAAAGATTGCAATTGTGGCAAGAATTGGTTTTGACAGCGGGAAAATCAACTTGGAGAACACCTGCAAGTAAGATGCCCCGTCAATAAATGCACTCTCTTCCAATTCACCAGGTATGGACTCTATATACGTCTTTACCAATATGATATTGTAGGGCTGCACGATACCCGGCAGGATGTATACCAGATAATTCTGCGTCAATCCCAGCAATGCCATTGTCAAGTATAACGGAATCATGCCGGCATTAAAATACATCGTGATAACTAGGAAGCGATACCAGAAACTCCTGTGCCACATTTCCTGCTTTGTCACCAGATAGCCAACGAATGCTGACGCAACCACCATCAACATCGTACCAATCACTGTCCTGCTGATGGTAATAATAAAGGAAGCTCCCAAATCACCCACTTCTCGAAGTGCCAGATAGTTGTCAAAATTGATTCCCTTTGGATAGAAGTTAATCATACCTCTCTTTACCAGATTATTATCTGAAATGGTATTGATAAGCAGATAATAGAAAGGGAATATACAGCTAAGTGTAAATACCGTAAAAAATGCATAGTTGAAAATATTGAAAATAACGTCTCCCACCGTGGTGCGGTACATTTTCTTATGCTTCTTGTAATACTGCTTTTCTCGCTTCGCATCGAGTTTTTCCTGTTTCGTCTTTGCCATGTGTACTCACCTCCTATACTATGCTCTCGCCGCGCAGCGCTTTTGACAATGCATTGGCACTAAACAGCAAGATGACGCTGATGACCGACTTGAACATGCCCACCACCGTCGATAGCGGCAAGCTACCATCCTCAATACCGATTTGATATACATACAAATCCAGCACTCGGATATGCTCTCTGTTCTCTGCATTATAGAATACCAAGTACTGATCCAAGCCATTGTTCAGCATACCTGATATCGCCATCAGCAGCAAGACGAAGAATGTGGGAAGCAATCCCGGCAAAGTAATGTGCCATATCTTTTGGAATCGCCCTGCGCCGTCCACCGTGGCGGCCTCATATAGGGATTGGTCAATTCCGGAAATTCCTGCGATATAGATGATGGCGCTCCAGCCAACGCCTTTCCATGTACCCCACGCCCACATCTTAAACCATGTGTGGTTGTCTCCCATCAGATAGTTCTTGCCCGTGGCATCTTCCGCAATCAATCCAACTTCTTTAACAAATGTGTTGATAAAACCATCAGTAGAGAAGATTGAAAGGGCAACTGCATACACAAGCACCCATGAAATAAAGTTTGGAATCGTGGTAAATGCCTGAACGAAACGGCGGAATTTCATATTGCGCACTTCGCAGAGGAACACTGCGAATATCATGGGCAGCCACTGGGTAGCGATATTCAATGCGCTGATACCCAGCGTGTTCCTGATTACCGTAATTAAGTCCGACCTAGTTGCCTCATTCCGGAACAAGTAGGTAAACCACTTGAACCCAACGAAATTCTTCATGGAAAGCGAGCCGCCCGGCTTGTAATCAAAGAATGCGTATCTCCAGCCATAGAGAGGCAGATAGCAGAACAGGAATGCCATAAATGCAAAAGGCAGGAACATTAAGAATAACTTGTACTTGGACTCCATCTCAAAGCGCATATCTGCCGTTACCTTAGGCAGTTTGCCCATAATCGCCAAAGACAGCACAAGTATAATCAGAGCCAGCGCACCAAAAACAAATGCGCCCACAGGCATTTCCGGCCCCACTTTTTTCACCAGTCTCGCCTCGCCTCCCACTTCACCGTTCAGCAGAATATAAGAGACAAAGCAGACTACATAGCCTGCGATTTCAGCCAAGGTACCCAAGATGCTGAATTTTAGTCCCAGCCTCTGGAATCTGGTGTTGCCGAGAGACATGCATGCACCGACACCCGTTGCTATAATACCTAGTACCGCAACTATCGCGCCTATGAAAGCGATAACAAAAAACATCTCACTTACCCAGTTCATGCGGAAAGCTCTCGCCAAGTCATCTGTCAACGCACTATAGGAGACAGCAGATGTGAAAAGAGAGATTTTGCCACTCACCAATTTGCAAATCTTTGCCGGATTTGCAACCGGAAAGAATGCCATGGCAATAGCCAAGATGGTAACAGCTCTCTGAATCCCATATAATCCGCTGACAGCCCCTTTCTTCTCGGTTCTTTCTTCTTTCATAACGACCTCCTTGTTTTTTATTTCCCTCAAAT
>CASGVX010000027.1 GCA_949346185.1 uncultured Lachnospiraceae bacterium | reverse complement strand
TTGATTTTTCATATGTACAGGCATCTGGACATTGCATTGGATATGGATGCGAAACATGCCCAGTCCCATATTCAGATTGCCTCCTTTCAGAGAGTGTTTATTATGGGGGCTGTTTTGGCGGTTTCGTTTATGTTTCCGATTTATTTTGATCCTGTAGGCGTAGTGCTGGGAATATTTGGCGTGAAAATATCCGCCCTGATGTATCCTGTACTGCACCCGCAGTATGAAAAGAGGAGGAAAAGGAAAGCATAGTTTGATATGGCATTAGAGGATACTATTCACAGGAAGTTGTGATGGCGACGGCCTGTGCCAAAGGCAGTTCATGCTGCGGCATAGGCTGAGAGTCTGTCGCATGATGTGGGAATGGTGGTGGATAATATCTGCAAAAGGAATGCCGTTTCAATAGATCTGCTAGTACAACTGTTATACGCTGTACGATTTGCAGAAATATCTAGTAAAGGAAGGTGAGAATGTGGGAGGTGGCATCGTAGGTATGTCGATGGGTTCCGCAGGGAACCTCATTCATGCTGCCAGTGAAAAAGAGCAGGTAGACTTTTTTATCCACGGATACTGGAAGCTTCCATTTAAGTTTCTAGGTTCAGATGTGTATTTGACGACGACGCATATTTCGCTGATTATCGTCATACTGTCCATTATGGTCTTTGCAATCTGCGCAAACCGTGCGATTAAAAAGGCGAGGCCCGACGAAGTGCCAGGTCCATTCCTGAATGTCGTGGAACTGATTGTAGAAATGCTGGACAGTATGGTATCTAGTTCCATGGGTGAGAAAAAGGCAGTGAAGTTCCGCAATTACGTGGGCTCTCTGTTCATCTTTATCCTGGTGTGCAACCTGTCGGGATTGCTCGGCCTAAGGCCGCCGACAGCGGATTTCGGCGTAACTTTTCCGCTGGCTTTGATCACATGGGTATTGATTCAGTTTAATGGATTCAAATATCAGAAATTCGGCAAGATCAAAGGGTTGTTTGAACCAATCTTTTTATTCTTCCCGATGAACCTGATCAGTGAGTTTTCTACTCCGATTTCCATGTCGCTGCGTCTGTTTGGCAACATCTTGTCCGGTACGGTTATGATGGGACTGCTGTACGGATTATTGCCGAAGGTACTTACATTGATTTGGCCGGCAGCCCTTCATGCATATTTGGATGTGTTTGCAGGGGCGATTCAGACATACGTATTCTGTATGCTGACTATGTGCTTCGTGTCCGATGCAATCGGGGATGAGATGGCAAGTGTGTAAAGAATGAAGTTCCACTAAGGCGGTAAAGAACACCGCCCAAGTGAAACTAAGTCATTCTTAGAAGAATGCAAAATCTGCATTCTTCTCTATGTATTTGCCAGCAAGACTGGCATGATCGAAAGAATAATACTTTCAAGATTTTAAAGGAGGATTTAAAAATGAATATTGATAATCAGGGTTTAATCGCAATGGGTTCCGCAATCGGAGCAGGATTGGCAGTTATCGCAGGTATCGGTCCTGGTGTAGGTCAGGGTATTGCGGCAGGTTATGGTGCTTCTGCAGTGGGGCGCAATCCGGGGGCAAAGGGTGACGTAATGTCTACCATGCTTTTGGGCCAGGCGGTAGCCGAGACAACAGGTCTCTATGGTCTGGTGGTTGCGCTTATTCTGTTATTCGCTAACCCTCTGAGAGGATAAGGGTTGAAGTTTCGCTAGCGCATGAAAAAAACAACAAACTAAAGTTTGTTTGCGAAGTGAAACCGATCAACTCTCAAAGCTTGTGCTGCGAACAGCGCAGACTTTGGTGCATTAGTTGCAGAAAGGAGGGCAATAAGTGAATGTAATGAATGTTTTTTTGGCGGGTGGATTGGGCGACCGTATCTTCGGCCTGGATCCACAACTGCTGCTGGATTCCTGCATTACGATTCTAGCAATGCTGTTTCTCGCATTTTTCCTGTCATTCCTTCTCTTTATTCCTGCAAGAATATTCTTGCAGAAGAGGCAGGATGGCATTAGGGAGCAGATGGAGACAGCCGCCAAAGAAAAAGATGATGCTTTGAAATTCAAGGCGGAGTATGATGATAAGTTAAAGAATGTTCAGAAGGAATCCGAGGAGATTCTCACAGAGACCCGCAAAAAGGCACTGAAAAAGGAATCCGAGATCATTGGCGAGGCCAAGGAAGAGGCGGCTCGCGTGATTGATCGTGCCAATAGGGAGGCGGAGTTAGAGAAGAATAAGGTCAAGGATCAGGTGAAGCAGGAAGTGATTTCCGTGGCAACTCTGATGGCTGGAAAGATCGTTGCATCTTCTTTGGATGAAAGTAAGCAGTCACAGTTAATCGCAGACACTTTGGAAGAAATGGGTGATGACACATGGCTAAGTTAGTATCAAAAACATACGGCGATGCCTTGTTCGAGGTAGCCGTGGAGAATGGCGCCATTGATTCCATGATGGGAGAGGTGGAGGCTGTGCAGGACATATTTCAGGAAAACGAGGAGTATGTCAGGCTTCTGAATCATCCGAAAATCCCTGTGGAAGAAAAAAATTCTATCATAAAGGACGCATTTGATGGAAAGATTTCTGACGAGTTGATGGGATTATTTACTACCGTTGTAGAAAAAGGTAGGTTTTCGGAGATAGAAAGCATTCTTGCTTACTTTTTGGAAGAAGTAAGGGAATATAAGAAAATTGGATCTGCTGATGTGGTTTCTGCCAAGGAACTTTCCCAGGAGGAGAGGGCGGGCATAGAGAAAAAATTATTGGAGACCACATCCTATCAGTCCTTCCATATGAATTACCGGGTGGATGCTTCCCTGATCGGGGGCATGATGATACGCATTGGCGACCGGGTAGTGGACAGCAGTATCCGCACGAAGCTGAATAATATGGCAAAGGATTTGTCAAAGCTTCAGATTACAAATATATAGAAAGAAGGTGCAAGAGTATCATGAATTTGAAACCTGAAGAGATCAGTTCTGTGATAAAAGAACAGATTAAGAAATATAGTACCAAATTTGAAGTGTCCGATACCGGTACTGTAATCCAGGTTGCTGATGGTATTGCCCGTGTGCATGGTTTGGAAAAGGCGATGCAGGGCGAGCTTCTTGAGTTTCCCGGAGAAGTTTACGGCATGGCGTTGAATCTCGAGGAAGACAACGTGGGTGTGGTGCTTCTTGGAGATCATAAAAATATCAATGAGGGCGACTTAGTCAAGACCACTGGCCGAGTGGTGGAGGTTCCTGTGGGAGATGCCATGCTGGGCCGGGTAGTCAATGCTCTGGGACAGCCCATTGACGGCAAAGGACCCATTGAGACGGATAAATTCCGCCAGATTGAGAGGGTGGCTTCCGGCGTTATCGCCAGAAAATCCGTGGACACTCCTCTGCAGACAGGTATCAAGGCGATTGACTCCATGATTCCCATCGGAAGGGGACAGCGTGAGCTGATTATCGGCGACCGCCAGACGGGCAAGACTGCCATTGCGATCGACACCATTATCAATCAGAAGGGTCAGAATGTAAATTGTATCTATGTGGCTATTGGCCAGAAGGCTTCCACGGTGGCATCCATCGTGACGAAGTTAGAAGAATATGGGGCTATGGATTACACCACCATCGTGGCCGCAACCGCTAGTGAGCTGGCGCCTTTGCAGTATATCGCACCCTATTCTGGATGCGCTATGGGCGAGGAGTGGATGGAAGATGGCAAGGACGTGCTGATTATCTATGATGATCTGACAAAGCATGCAGCCGCTTACCGTACCCTGTCCCTGCTTTTGAAGCGTCCGCCGGGGCGCGAGGCGTTTCCAGGTGATGTATTCTATCTGCATTCCAGACTTTTGGAGCGTGCAGCCAGGCTTTCTGACAAGCTGGGAGGCGGCTCTCTGACTGCATTGCCCATTATTGAGACTCAGGCTGGCGACGTGTCCGCTTACATTCCTACCAATGTGATTTCTATCACCGATGGGCAGATTTATCTGGAGACAGAGATGTTCAACTCTGGCTTCCGTCCAGCGGTAAACGCTGGATTGTCTGTATCCCGCGTGGGAGGTGCAGCGCAGATTAAGGCGATGAAGAAGATATCTGGTCCCATTCGTATCGAGCTTGCCCAGTACAGGGAGCTTGCAGCATTTTCTCAGTTCAGTTCTGATCTGGATCCTGAGACAAAGGAGCAGCTTGCTCAGGGCGAGAGAATCCGCGAGATTCTGAAACAGGATCAGTATCAGCCCATGCCGGTGGAAAATCAGGTTATGATTATCTATGCCGCTACCAAGAAATATCTTCTGGATATTGAGATTGAGGATATTCTGGACTTTGAATCAGGTCTTTTTGAGTATATGGATACCAAGTATCCTGAGGTGCCTGAGGCAATCCGCAAGGACGGAGAAATCAAGGAGGACACCGAGAAGGCATTAGTGAAGGCGATTGAAGAGTTCAAGGCGCAGTTCATGAAATAAGTGTGTAAAGAATGAAGATTTCCTAAGGCAATGCGAATGTATGATTCGCACGAAAAGACCGTGCCAAAGAAAATCTAAGTTATGCTTAGGAAAAATGCAACAGCAGCATTTTTCGTTGATTGTCGGAAGCGTGAATGAAAAGACCGTTCACAATATGAAAAAGAAATGCAATTCATTCATTTTTTGCAGGGAGGGGAAATCCTTTTTGCAAAAGTCAATATAAGAGATTGAGAGGTAAAGCTATGGCCTCAATGAGAGATATCAAACGGCGTAAGGAAAGTGTCCAGAGTACCGGGCAGATTACGAAAGCCATGAAGCTGGTATCTTCTGTAAAGCTGCAGAAGGCGAAGGTGGGGGCAGAGGTGTCAAAACCTTATTTTGACACCATGTACAACACGGTTGCCGGTATGATTGCCAAGTCAGGTCAGATGTCACATCCATTTCTTCAGAAGAGCCAGTCGGACAAAAAGGCTGTCATTCTGATCACCTCCAATAGAGGTCTTGCTGGCGGCTATAATTCCAATGTGATGAAATTAATCACAAAGGATGATAACTTCAATCAGGAAAACACGGTGATTTATGCGGTGGGAACCAAGGGGCGGGACGGAATGGATCGCCAGAAATTCCAAGTGGCGCAGGATTACTCAGAGGCTATGAACGAGCCTGTGTACAGTGATGCCATGGAGATAGGCAAGGAGGTTCTCAGCCAGTTTGTCCGAGGGGAGATAGGTGAGATTTATCTGGCATATACCATCTTTAAGAATACGGTGGTGCAGATTCCTACTTTGACAAAGCTTCTGCCCATTGATGCAGAGGATATCAGTTCGGAGACGGAAGACGTGTCAGAAGATCCCATTGAGAGGATTACTCTGATGAATTATGAGCCGGAGCCGGAGGAGGCGTTGGATGCCATCGTGCCAAAGTATATCAACAGTTTGATCTACGGTGGCTTGGTAGAGTCCTATGCCAGTGAGAACGGCGCCAGGATGCAGGCGATGGATTCCGCTACCAGCAATGCGGAGGAGATGATTAGTGACTTGTCCCTGAAATACAATAGAGCGAGACAGGCTTCTATTACGCAGGAATTGACAGAGATTATAGCGGGAGCGTCCGCTATCAGTTAATAAAATGTGTGCGACACACAGAAAGGATGTATTAAAATGGCAGAAAAAAACACAGGTAAGCTCACACAGATTATCGGTGCCGTTCTGGACATTAAGTTTCCAGAGGGCGAGCTGCCAGAAATCAACGATGCCATCAATGTTCCGATGAAGGATGGCAAAAAGTTGGTGGTAGAGGTAGCGCAGCATCTGGGTGATGATACTGTTCGCTGCATTGCCATGGGTTCCACTGACGGACTTGTCCGGGGAATGGAAGCCGAGGCGACAGGTGGTCCCATCAGCGTTCCGGTGGGCGAGGCTACGCTGGGCCGTATGTTTAACGTGCTGGGTCAGCCCATTGACGAAAAGCCCGCACCGAAGGGCGTGCAGTATGATCCGATTCACAGAAAGGCACCGGCTTTTGAGGAACAATCCACGGAGACGGAGATTCTTGAGACGGGCATCAAAGTGGTTGACCTGCTGTGTCCTTACCAGAAGGGTGGAAAGATTGGTCTGTTCGGCGGTGCCGGCGTAGGAAAGACCGTATTGATACAGGAGCTGATTACAAATATCGCTCAGGAGCACGGTGGATATTCCGTGTTTACAGGCGTGGGGGAGCGTACCCGCGAGGGTAACGACCTCTATTATGAGATGATAGAATCTGGCGTTATCGACAAGACAACCATGGTGTTTGGCCAGATGAACGAGCCGCCGGGAGCACGTATGCGCGTGGGTCTTACGGGGCTAACCATGGCAGAGAACTTCCGTGATCGTTCCGGTAAGGATGTGCTGCTCTTTATCGACAATATTTTCCGATTCACTCAGGCAGGTTCCGAGGTGTCCGCGCTTTTGGGGCGCATGCCCAGTGCGGTGGGTTATCAGCCTACCCTGCAGACAGAGATGGGTGCTTTGCAGGAGAGAATTACTTCCACGAAGAAGGGTTCTATCACTTCCGTGCAGGCTGTCTATGTGCCGGCGGATGACTTGACTGACCCGGCTCCAGCCAATACATTTGCTCATCTGGATGCCACCACGGTGCTTTCTCGTGCGATTTCCGAATTGGGAATTTATCCTGCGGTTGACCCCTTGGAGTCTACTTCCCGCATTTTGGATCCCCATGTGGTGGGCGAGGAGCATTACAGAACTGCCCGCGGCGTACAGGAAATCTTGCAGAAATATAAGGAATTGCAGGATATAATCGCAATTCTGGGTATGGATGAGCTTTCCGAGGAGGATAAGGTGGTGGTAAACAGGGCAAGGAAGATTCAGAGATTCCTTTCCCAGCCATTCCATGTGGCAGAGCAGTTTACAGGTTTGCCAGGACAGTATGTACCTTTGACGGAGACCATTCGGGGATTTCAGGAGATTTTGGATGGCAAGCATGATGACATTCCAGAGAATCACTTCCTCAATGCGGGCAATATTGATGATGTAGTGGCACGTATGAAGAAATAATGAATATTTCGGAATGGAGGTAGCATCATGGCAGATAAAGTATTTAACCTACAGATTATCTCCCCTACCCGCATCTTTTTTGACGGAGATGCTACGATGGTAGAAATGAAAACCAGCGAGGGGGAAATCGGCGTATTGGCTGGTCATATCCCGCTCACTGCCATACTGACTCCCGGCGTGGTGAAAATCCATCAGGAGGAAGGGACGAAAGAGGCTGCACTTCATGACGGTTTCGTGGAAATTCGCAAGGACAGGGTGACGGTGCTTGCCGAGTCCTGCGAGTGGCCCGATGAAATTGATGTGGAGCGTGCCGAGGAAGCGAAGGAGCGTGCGGAAAATCGCATTAAGAGCGGCAGGAAGGACGTGGATATGCTTCGCGCTGAGTTGGCGCTCAAGAAGGCGCTTACCAGAATTGATCTGGCAGGGAAAAAATAATTGGAATAGTAGCAATATAGGCCATGCTCTTGGAAGAATCCGAGGGTATGGCTTTTTTAGTATAAAAAGTGGGAACGCCATGGCGAAGTTTCCTATAAGCTATAAAAAAAGCCGGGATGCTCGCTTTCCGCTAAAGCATCCCGGCTTTTTCCCTTCTTGAGGTCCCACCTGCAAGCCATCAGATAGAGACCTGATAAAAAAGATTGCGTATTACTTTGGTATTAATAAATACAGTGGAAGGATTATCCTTGCATATATTTGTTGTAATCCTCTGCTGTAGTAACACCCTTCTTCCAGTCGTCCATTTTCTGGCGGGTTGCAGCCATGGTATCCTGACAAATCTGAGGCAATTTCTCTCCCCATGCCTTAGTCGCCTTTTCGTATCCCTTTTCAATGGCAGCCATCATCTCATCTGCCTTTGCGGTATCACCACCGCTGAGGGCGATCGCCATGCTGACAAGGCGGTCGGAAGTCTGGTTCACACCCCAGTAGCCGTCCTCAGAAATGCTCTGCTTTGCATTTGCAATGTCCTCCGGGCTTGCCATGGCAGCAGCGCCTCGGAATGTCTTTGCCAGATTCATGGAACCTAAGGCATTGTCAGAAAGTCCTGCAATATCAAATAAATTCCTCTGCTTGCCCAGCAAATTCTGTACGAGGGACTGCATGGAAGCGATGCGTGACTCCTGATCTGCCTTTAACTTGCTGACGATGGCATCTCTGTTGTAAAGTTTGTTTCCCTTGGCTGCCTTCTCGTCAGATTTCTCATACACAACGCCGTCTTTCTCATTTTTGTTGTCTTTGCTGTCTGCAGCTTCGGCCTTTGCTGCAGTACTTGCAGTCGTATTTTCAGTGGTCGTCTTCGCAGGTGTTGTAGCATATGCATTTACGCTGTTGCTTACTGTCATATCTGTCATAGTTCTAGAACCTCCTTTTTCTTTGGTTATCTGAATATCCAGGTTCCTCCGTGAACCTATGTAAAATCAGATAACATGCCTTAATATACCTTTTATTCTTATATTTATATTATCGGATAAAAATTGGAAAAACTTAGGTTTTATCTGATTTTTTTATTTTTTTTAGGGCATCTTCGTCTGGCACAGGATGACATTATATTTTGGAAATCTGGCTTTGGCAGTTTGATAGGAAATCTCAGCCAGAGTCTTGTCCTGATATAATCCATATACTGTGGGGCCGCTGCCGCTCATGAGGGAACCCATTGCTCCATTTTTCATAAGAAACTCTTTTACTTCGGCAATGACCGGATAGCTAGGTATGGTAACGGTTTCCAATACATTGCAGAGCTGGGGGCCCAGGGAGGGAATATCATGGCGCTCAATGCAATCCATGACTTGTGCAGTATTGGGGTGATTGTATATTCTCTGCATATTTAGGTGGGAGTATACATAGGCGGTGCTCACGGAGATGTCTGGCTTTACCAGAACCACCCAGAGGGGGGGCAAGTCCGCCAGAGGGGTAAGGATTTCGCCGATTCCCTCAGAAAGCATGGTTCCTTTCATGATGCAGAAGGGTACATCGGCTCCCAGCTTTACACCTAGTTTGCATAGTTCATCTTTCGTCAGGCGCAATCTGCATAATTTATTGATGCCTGACAGGGTAGCGGCACAGTCGGAGCTTCCCCCGGCAAGTCCCGCTGCTGCTGGAATGTTCTTTGTTAATTTAATGTGAAATCCGCTGGAAAGGGAGTAGGTTTCCTGCATGAGCCTTGCCGCCCGGTAGACAAGATTGTCTTCCGTCGGGCAGCCGTCTGGCAAATCCTTGTTCATGGAAAAACCAATCTTAGAGTCCCCTGTTTCCGTGATGGTGATTTTGTCGTGCAGGTCAATGGTCTGCATAATCATTTTTAAATCGTGGTACCCATCTTTCCTGCGTCCGATGACATCCAGAGTCAAATTGATTTTTGCTGGCGCTTTGACGGTAATTTTGTTTGGCATAGGATTTTCTGCTCCTTTTGAATGAAATGTTAATCTCTTACTATCTATTTTACTTTGAAACAGGAATACGTCAAGGAGAAGTTGGCTGTGAGCAGCAGCAATCATGGAAAAAATACGGAAATTCGACAAATTTCTTTACACTTTATCTCCACATGTGGTATACTTACCAAAGTATGTTTACCATATATTGGGCTGACGGTAGTAAAATGATGATAAAAGGGGAAAATATTAATATCGCATAGAAGGATGAAGGGCTGTAAATAGCAATGCGTAATGCCGGCTTATCGACAGCTTTCAAAGAATAGACGAGGAGCAACATGAGAAAAAAAGCGATTGTACTGGGAATTTGCGTCATATTGTTTATCGGTGCGTTGTCTTCCCGGATGGGGCATTATAGAGCTGGAACGGATGGGGGAGAATCAGACACCAAGAAGGCAGAATATGAATACTATTATACTAACTCTCCTGTGGAGGATCGGGGTATGGAGGATTTCATAAACAGCACTGCCGTACCGAAGGAATATATTGAAGTGGATACGGATCCGGACAGTTATGGCGTTCTGGTAAATAGGACATATCTTCTGTCCAAGGATTACATCCCGGCGGATTTGATGGTGCCGGATATTCCTTTTAGTTTTACGGGGACATATGAGAAAAGTTATATGAGGAAGCAGGCGGCAAAATCATTGGAAAAGCTTTTTGCCAAAGCGGCCAAGAAAGGGTATCAGTTGAAGGGCGTGTCTGCTTACCGTTCTTATGACAGGCAGAAGCAGATTTATAACAACAATGTGAGAAACCGGGGGACGGCAAAGACGGATAAAGTGTCTGCTGTTCCCGGCAGCAGCGAGCATCAGACGGGATTGTCCATTGATGTGAGCTGCAATTCTGTCAGCTGCGAATTGGAAAAATCCTTTGGCAGGACGCCGGAGGGGAAATGGCTGAGAGATCATTGTCATAAATACGGTTTTATCATACGGTATCCCAAAAGCAAATCAAAGATTACGGGGTATTCTTATGAGCCGTGGCATATTCGCTATGTGGGGAAAAATCTTGCAAAGTATTTATACGAAAATGAATTGACATTGGAGGAATACTATCAGACTACAACTGTAGACCAAAAGGTGGAGGATGATCCGATAGTGGATACGGATGACAATGACAAAAATGAGCCGGAGATGACTTCTGCGCCTACGCCTAAGCCTACTTCTGCTGCAAAGGCGAAGAAAAAGCCAAGGGCAGTTAGGAGGACGTCTGCTCCTGAATATACTAGAAGTCCGAGAAGGACAGAGGCGCCGGAGGAGGATGAGCCTACCGTTTCGCCCAAAAAGACGAAGAGACCTGAGGCTACGAAGAAACCGATAGCGACGCTGAAGCCTACGAAAAAGCCCAAGCCTACGAAAGCCCCTGTGGCAACCAAAGAGCCCCAGACTCCGGAACCGCCTCAGGATCTTCCCCCTGACGATGGCGAGGAGAATGGCACGGGCGAGGAATGATGATGCATAGGGGATAATGAGAGCAAGGGTTTTCGCTTTGCAAATATTGTGTCTGCAGGAGGAATGCTGCAGACAAAGGAAAGGCATGGATATCATTATGAGAACAGTTATGGTGGGGATATATTTGGTATTTTATACGATAATCTGCCTGATCCCTTTTCTGATTTTATTTCTGGTGGGAAAGCGCAATCCTAGGAAGAGGGCGATTATCTCCCAGAAGATCGTGGTGAATCTGGGATTCAAGCCAATTCTCTTTATCTGCGGCGTGAAGTTGACGGTAAAAGGAGAGGAGAATATCTTAAAGGATGAGTCGGCTTTATATGTGTTTAACCATCGGGGATTTTTTGACATCCTCGCGGGGTATTCCACAGCGCCTTATCCCACAAGTTTTGTCTCAAAGGTGAGCATCAAGAAAGTGCCTGTCATTTCCCACTGGATGAAGTATATGCATTGCCTCTTTCTGGAGAGAGATGATCTGAAACAAGGCATGAAGACGATTTTGGAGGGAATCGAGCTGCTGAAAGGTGGCACATCCATTTATATCGCTCCGGAGGGCACTAGGAATCAGGGGGATGAATTGCTGGAATTTCATCTGGGCAGCTTTAAGCTGGCAGAGAAATCCAAGCGCCCTATCGTGCCTGTGGCGATCAACAATACGGAGGCCATATTTGAACGGCAGTTTCCATGGATTAAAAGCGGGCATGTGATTATTGAATACTGCGAGCCCATTTACATGGATCAGATGGATCGGGCAGAAAAGAAGAAGATTGGGGATACGGTACGAGAGATACTCCAAGAAAAAGTGGCTCAAAATAAAGAAGAGGTATAATATTAACTCTTTTCTTCTCTGTTAAAATATGGTATGCTAAAGAATGATTTGATAGAAAGGCATAGGTGATGAGAAATGAGTGATATGTTTGTACCGGTATTGGGGATTTCCACATGGATGATTATCTCCATTGTGATTATCGTGCTGTTGGTTGCGGCTCTGGTTGCCCTGAGCATCTACGGGAAGAAGCTGCAGACGCGGCAGGAAAATTCCCAGAGGGAATTGGAAAATGCCGCCCAGAGCGTGTCTCTGCTGGTGATTGACAAGAAGAGGCTGAAGTTAAATGAATCGGGACTTCCACAAATCGTGCTAGATCAGACGCCCAAATATATGCGTGGAAGGAAAGTACCCATTGTGAAGGCGAAGATTGGTCCGAGAATCATGTCTCTCATCTGCGAGGAAAAGATTTATGACCAGATTCCGGTGAGGAAGGAAGTCAGAGCCATGGTTAGTGGGATTTATATCATGGATGTGAAAGGACTTCGCAGCAATCTGGAGCAGAAGCAGGGAAAGTTGAAATTCTCTCAAAAGATGCGCATGAAGCTGGACGGCATGCGGGAGAAGGAAAAGGCGAAGATAGATACAATTCAGGCTGGGGGAAAGAAATCAAAAAAGAAGTAGGAAGAAAGAGAGGCGTATGTGCAGAGCATATGCCTTTTATTGTTAGGGACTGTTAAAAAATAACTTTGCATTTTGCGTAAGCTGGAATTTTCATC
>CASGVX010000026.1 GCA_949346185.1 uncultured Lachnospiraceae bacterium | reverse complement strand
AAGGCAGGCTTCTTTTGATGGGAGAATGTCAGGAAAAGGATGGGAGTTATACCTACCGGTACACGGATAAATTTGGAAAAAGAAGAAAGTTGTCCAGCTGGAGATTAACGAAAGCAGATGCATTACCGCCACGGAAAAAATTCAAGAAGCCATTAAGAGAACTGGAGAAAGAGATACAGGCAGATATTGCAGATGGAATCTGCAATGAGGGCATCACTGTGAATGAACTGGTTGAGCGTTACCTGTCGTTGAAAACGGGGGTAAAGCACAATACAGAAGCGAATTACAAATTCGTTCAGAATGTTTTGAAAAAAGAGGAATTTGGATACAAGCTGATTGACAGAGTGAGGCTGTCCGATGCCAAATTATTTCTGATCAAGTTACAGGATGATGGAAGGGGCTACAGCTCCATTCATAGTATTCGTGGAGTATTACGTCCGGCATTTCAAATGGCAATGGATGATGATATGATCCGCAAGAATCCATTTGAATTTCAACTGGCAACTGTCATTGTGAATGACAGTGTTACAAGGGAAGCGATTTTCAGGGAAAACGAAAGAAAATTTTTGAAATTTGTCAGGGAAGACCGACATTTCAGCAGGTATTATGAAGGCATCTATATTCTGTTTAAAACCGGAATGAGTATCAGTGAGTTTGTAGGGCTTACGCTTTCTGATATCGACTTAAAGCAACGTACCATTGATATCAACCATCAGTTACAGAGGAAACGGGATGGCACAAAAGTTATTGAGACCACGAAAACAAATGCCGGAACAAGAATTATTCCGATGACAGATGATGTGTACGAATGTTTTAAGAAGATTATTGAAAACAGAGTAACTCCTAAAGTGGAACCAATCATTGATGGGTATGTAGGCTTTTTGTATTTTGATAAAGACGGGAATCCAATGGTTGCTATGCATTGGGAACATTATTTCAAACATATCTGTCAGAAGTACAACAAAATCTACAAAGTTCAAATGCCAAAGGTTACTCCCCATGTATGCAGGCATACATACTGCAGTAATATGGCAAAGTCAGGAATGAATCCAAAAACACTTCAGTATTTAATGGGACATTCGGATATAAGTGTTACCTTGAACACGTATACTCATTTAGGTTTGCAGGACGCAAAACAGGAACTGAGCAGAGTTCAGAGAGAAATTAGTAAACAGAATAAAAAAGCAGAAAAAAACGGTTGCAAAGTCGTAAACTTTTAAAAGGAAATAACGTAAATAAAGAGTTTTTCAGTGCCATTCTGCCATGAGAAAACGGTAAAAATATCTGGTGGCCCAAACTTTGAAAGTTAGTGCCAAACTTTGGGCCAATCGACAGGGAAAATATGGGACATTTTAAGAAGTTATAAGAAAAACCATATTTTGAGTGGATTGCCAGAGGCGCTGGAAAATAAGGATATAAGAAGATTTAACGAGATATGAGAGGTTATAAAAAACATGATAAAAATACTATTTGTCTGCCACGGCAATATTTGCCGCAGTACAATGGCTCAATTTGTTTTTCAGGATATGGTAAACAAACAGGGTCTTGCAGACCAATTTTTTATTGACTCCAAGGCTACCAGTACGGAGGAACTGGGCAATGGCCCCCACTATGGTACTGTGCGGAAGCTGAAGGAGGTGGGGGTGCCGGTGCTGTCACACCGGGCGAGTCAGTTGCGTCGCAGTGATTACAAAGAATATGATTATATTATTGGCATGGATGGGTGGAATTATCGGAATATGATGAGGATGCTGGGGGGCGATTCTGAGGGGAAGGTGTCACTTTTGCTAGATTTTACAGAGCATCCGAGGGATATTGCCGACCCCTGGTATAGTGGTAATTTTGATGCTACCTATGAGGATGTGGTGGAGGGGTGCCGGGCATTGCTTGGAAAATTATTAGGGCAGGGGCTTTCATAGGCCGTTTCTGACATGGTCTTGTTTATCATATGTACGGTTATCCTCTGTGTCCCGCTTTGATCCTTAATTAAGCATGCGCCGCTTTCTGGTCACCATTACGGCTATCTTTGTCTTGCGGATAGTTATTATTTTGTACAGTAATTCTGTGGTCGGTCAGACGAAGTTGGAGGACGTGAAGGCAAAACTGGCCGGCAACGAGGAGAGAAGCATTGTTTATGATCAACTATCGGACAGCATCAGTAAAATGGTGGGCGGCATTGGATAGAATATGACGGGAAATGAGAAACTTCTGGAGCATTAGAAAGAGGATATGGAGACGAATCCTATCCTGATTCAGAATATAAAGGATGTCTGCGTAGATTTGGATGAGGTGTCGGGAGCCGTTCTCCAATATGGCGGATGTGTCGGGGAAATTATTAGAATTGGCAGAATAGGAAATGGATAGAATGTCATGTGAGTTGAGAGCCCTTGCTGCAGAGTGTGCGGCGGGGGCTTTTTTAACTGATGGGAAATGTAGTTGAAACCTTGGATAAAATCATGTAAAATAAAGTATGGAGTATTCTCTGGATGGAGAAGGAAGCCTGCTGGCGGCGTCAGGAATGCAGGCAGAATGGGAAAATATGAAAATATAATAAATGGCGCAGAAAAGGGGAAGATATGGCGGAGATGAAAGATATTATTTTGAAGAAGTTTGCAGAAGTGTATGGGGGGGAGCCTGGAGCCAGGGCTTTTTTTGCACCGGGTCGGGTGAATCTGATTGGCGAGCATACGGATTACAATGGGGGGCATGTGTTTCCTTGCGCTCTTACGATAGGAACCTATGCGGTGGCGAGGAAGAGAACAGATCGGAGGCTGCGTTTTTTTTCCATGAATTTCGAGCATCTCGGGGTGATTGAATCTTCCTTGGATGATTTGAAGCCCAGCAAGGATGCCGGGTGGACGAATTATCCCAAGGGGGTTATGTGGGCGTTTGGCGAGAAGGGGATGGAGATTCCCTGTGGTCTGGATATTCTTCTGAATGGAAATATTCCCAATGGCTCCGGCTTGTCTTCCTCTGCTTCCGTGGAGGTAGTGACGGGATATATTTTGAGCGAGATGTTCGGGCTGGGAGTGTCGAATCAGGACTTGGCGTTGATTGGTCAGTTTTCGGAGAATCAGTTCAATGGAGTGAATTGCGGCATCATGGATCAGTTTGCCATCGCCATGGGGAAGAAGGACAATGCGATTTTTCTGGATACCTCAGATTTATCATATGAATATGCGCCCATTAAGCTGGACGGGGCAAAGATTGTGATTTCCTGCAGCAATAAGAAGCGAGGATTGGGAAGTTCTAAGTATAATGAGCGTCGGGAGGAGTGCGAGACGGCATTGAAGCAGATTCAGACAGGCATGGGCATTGATACGCTGGGGGACTTGTCGGAAGAGGAGTTTGAGTCGGCGAAGATGGCCATCACGGACGAGGATTGCCGTAAGAGAGCCAGGCATGCGGTCTATGAGAACCAGCGCACCATTCAGGCTGTTGCTGCTCTGAAGGCAAATGATATTGAGAAGTTTGGGCAGCTGATGAATGAATCCCATGTGTCTCTTCGGGATGATTATGAAGTGACGGGGGAGGAATTAGATACTCTGGTAGAGGAGGCTTGGAAAGTGGAAGGGGTCATTGGCTCTCGCATGACGGGAGCCGGATTTGGCGGCTGTACCGTGAGCATCGTGAAGGACGAGGCGGTAGATAGGTTCATACAGGAAGTGGGCAGCGCCTACAAGGCGACGATAGGCTATGAGGCAGACTTCTATGTGGTAGAGGTCGGTTCTGGTCCCTGCGAGTTGTGATGCATGGCAAGAGGACGCTTGTCCCGGCGGATGGCGATAAGTGAGAAATAGATTTTGATTTCCGCAGTTGCCATGTGCTGGAAGAAGAATGTGCTATGTGAGCAGCGGGGGAGGTAGGCGCAATGTTCAACTATGATTTTTATATTGCATCCATTGTGGTGTTAGCAGTTTTGATTGCCTACTATTCCACGATGAAGATTACTAGGGATTTGGCGGCCAGAACCTATGGAGTGCTGCTTGGGGTATCCTTTTCCGCATGTGTCACGGATGTAATATCGGGCGGGGTATTTATGACCTATTTCCCCGAGAATGTTCCCCTGAATTATCTGGCTCAGATAATCAGCTGCTCCTCGCTGCATCTTCTTCCCGTGGTATTTTTCTATTATATGACGATTCTGTCTCGGAAGTTGCAGAGACTGCCTCGAAAATATTATTTATGGGGGATTTTTGCACTGATTGAGCAGGTATTGATTTATACGACGCCGCTGACGGGATGGGTGTTTACATACTCTGCCCGGGAAAAATACGCCAGAGGCCCGCTGATGTGGATTCTGGTGGCAGTGGCGGTTTTCTATATACTGAATGTCTGCTTGGAGATTGTTGTCCACGAGAAGGAGCAGGGGGGCAGGTATCGGCTTATCACGCTGGTATTCGTGTCAAGCACTCTGGTATGCATGGTCATACAGATGTGGGATTCCTATTACGTGCTCCTGGGGGCTTCCACGGCGGTGAATTGTCTGATTATGCAGCTGGCGCTGTACAACCCAAGATTGGTGGAGGAAGCCAATCAAAAGGAAATCGAGGCTAGGAAGGAGGCGGAGGAGGCCAATCGGGCCAAGAGCAGTTTCCTGGCCAATATGTCTCATGAAATCCGCACTCCCATGAATGCCATTTGCGGCATGGCGGAAATCTTGGGGAAGAATGATTTGCGGCCGATTGAGAGGGATTACGTGCGGACGATTCAGGAGGCTGGCCAAAGCCTGCTGCACATAATTGATGATGTGCTGGATTTCTCTAAGATTGATGCGGACGAGATGGAACTGGTGGAGGAGGATTATTATTTTGACCAGCTGATGATGGGCGTGGAGGATATCATTGCCGCCAGGCTTCAGGAGAAGAAGATTCGCTTTGAGATAAATATGGGGGATTCGCTTCCGCGAGTGGTTCGGGGCGATAAGATGAAGATTCACCAGATATTGATTAATATTTTGGGCAATGCCGTGAAATTTACGGAAAAGGGGAAGATTACCCTCGATATCGAGTTCGCTCCCCGGCAGGATGGGAGATTGCTGATTTCGTTTATGGTGACAGATACGGGCATTGGCATTAAGCAAGAAGATATGGGGAAGCTATTTAATCGGTTCAGCCAGGTAGATGGGAGATATAATCGGAAGGTAGAGGGCACCGGGCTGGGACTGGTGCTTTCCAGAAAGCTGGCCAGGCTGATGGGCGGGGACGTGACGGCATCCAGCGAGTTTGGCGTGGGCAGCTGCTTTAAGATTGTGATTATACAGAAAGAAGGCACATATTTTAAGGATGATATCGATCGGGAAAAATTAAAAGATTTCCAAGCCTATGTGTATGAGGAGGATTCAGAGGAGCGGTGGTACCTTAGCCGCATCTTATCCCAGATGGGCGTGTCTACGATATTTTTGCATGATGAGAGGCAGTTGGCGGATCTTGCGGCAGAGTGCCGCAGGGAAGAGGGGGGCAAGGAGAATCGGATATTGTTTTACTCCTATGAGGGCAATCACCAGGTGGTGAACGATCTTGGCATTGGCTGCCGCAAGGTGGCTCTGATGGAATATTATACTAGGGGAGCAGATTGGGAGAAGCTGGATTATTATTTGCGGAAACCTTTGGATGTGTTCAAGGTAGTCCGGGTGCTGACGGAGGAGTCCCCCAAGGTGGAGGGGAATGCATGTCCCAAGATTGCATTGAGGGATGCCCGGATAGCCATCGTGGATGACAATCGGGTGAATGTGAAGGTGGCAGTTACGCTGCTGAAGGAATTTGGAGCCAGGATGGAGGCATTTACCAGCGGGGAGGGGATTTTAAAGGCGCTGGAGAGGGGAAGGACATATGATATGATCTTTATGGATCACATGATGCCGGAAATGAGCGGCGTGGAGGCGGCTAGGCGTATCCGGGAAATGCCGGGAGAATATCCGGCAAAAGCAGTCATCATTGCCCTGACTGCCAATGCTATTGAAGGCGTGGAGGAGGATTACAGGGAAGTGGGAATGAATGACTGGATCTTCAAGCCTGTCAACTTGGAGAGGATGCAGGAGAAGATAATCAAATATATGCCGCCTGAGAAGGTTATGTATTGTGAAGGAAATGAAGGATAGGGTAGGTAGCGGAGGAGGCGATCGTGATGAAACCGAGAAAGAAAGTAAAAGATTTTACGTTGGAAGAGATGAAGTTGCTCATGGATATGTCGGAGTGTGCGATGTTTTCCGCCTTGCAGGGACCTGATATTACCCTGCTCTATGGAAATAAGAAACTGTATTCCATGATACAGTATACGCCGGAAGAATTTTCGGAAAGGTTTCAAAGTCACCTGATGGAGATTATTTTGCCAGAGGATAAGCAGAAGGTTCGCATGCTGATTGCGAGACAGGCTACCATGGGCGGCGTGATTCATCTGGAGTTTCGCATCCAGAGAAAGGATGGCATAGCACAGTGGGTATCTCTGAGCGCCAGCAGCGTGATGGTGGATGACACGATGCGGTATTATTGCTCCTGCATTAATGTGACCCAGCAGAAGCGGACGTTGCAGGAGGTTTACAATGCGAAGCAGGAAGTGGATACCATCGCAAACAGCATTCCTGGCGGGGTGATTAAGCTCAGGGTGTGGGATTTTACACTGCTGTATGCCAACGATGGATTTTACCAGATATCCGGCTATAGCAGGGCGGACTATTTTGCCCTTTTTGGCAACCAGTGCGACAAGGTGATTTACCCTGAAGATGTGAAACTTGTGAAATCTATGGTGCAGTCTGCGGTGGAGAACCATGGTACGCTGAGTTTTGCTTACCGCATCTTAGATAAAAATGAATGTGTGCGGTGGTTCTATATTAATGGACGGCGAGTGGAGGATCATGACTGCTCCCCGGTATATTTATGCATTATCATGGACATTACCGATAGGAAGAGAATGGAGGAAAAACTGGAGGACAATGTGCGTCGCTCTAGGTATCTCCACCGCTATATGAAGGAAGTGGAGTGGACATATCATGTAGATACGGATAAGTTCTGCCGCAGTGGGGATTTGGTCAGCACGATCTCTACCGAGGAGGAGATTGGGAATTTTCTGGCGGGGGATTTCCTGGATAAGGTTGCCCACCCTGAGGATGCAGGGAAACTGAGGAAGGCGATTGAAGAGAGAGCGAAGACCATCGGAAAGAGCCAGGGCATTTTCCGGGTGAAAAATAATCAGGGGAATTTCCATTCCACATTGATTAGCATGGTGTCCATCAGCTTGACGGAGGATGATAAGCCGGATCGCATCTATGGGGAATCAAGGATGCTGCAGGAAAATACCATGTTTGCTTCCTCTTTGGCCGCCCAGAAGGCAACTGCCCAGGCGCCGTCAAGTGATGAGATTGTAGTGCCGGAGGGGGATTACAGGGAAGAGGAGACAGATGCGGTGACGAAGCTGATGGGACTGCGTGTGTTTGCAAAGGCTGCAAAGGAAGTTCTGGCTGACAGGGATGGGAATCAGAACTATGGCGTGCTTTGCTGTGACATCAATGCCTTTCAGAAATTAAACTTTCATTATGGCGTGTCTTCGGGAAATGAAATTCTCAGGCTCTATGGCGGCGTGCTAAGCCGTTCCCTTGCATATCAAGGGCTGGCCTGCCGTGTCAAGGGAGATTATTTCATCCTGTTGTTTCAATACAAGGAATATCGGGAACTGCTAAAGACTCTGTCTCAGATGATGCGGGAAATGACAGACGAAGAGCAGGAATTGAGCTTTAAAATCTATGGGCTGATTTGCGGGATATACTTAGTGCAGTCGGAGGATAAGGCAAGTGATTTCAATCATATGATTGAGTGTGCGGACTTGGCTCGGAGAAGCATCAAGGGTATCAGGGGAAATCATTTCGCCATCTATACCGATGATTTGGAGAAGAATCGCTTCTATGAGGAGGAGTTGATTCAGGAGATTAGCGAGGCGATGCAGAATGGCACGATGGAAATCTGCTATCAGCCTAGAATTAGGGAGACCAAGGATAATGTGATGGGCTGCAAGGTGGTGCCCGGGGTACAGAGGAAGAATGGGGAATATATTCCACTGGAGGATATCAGGAGGTATGTGGATCGCAATTCGGAAATCGAGCAGCTGCCCTTTTATGTCCTGTCCCATGTATGTCAGACCCAGGCGGCGTGGAAGGCGAAGGGAAAGAAAATCATGCCGATTTCCATTGATATTACCCAAGGGCAGTTGTGCATGCAGGGGGCTGTGGACCGGATTGACGATATTGTGAAGAAAAATCATATCGATCCCTTTTATGTGCTCTTTGAGATTCAAGAGCAGTATTTTAAGGACTTGATACCTGATTTTCAGTTGGCGTTGGAGGATTTGCACCGGAGGGGATACCGTCTGGTCATTAGCCGTTTTGGCTCGGATCACATGGCTCTGCAGGCGGTGCGGCATCTGCCGATTCACGCCATCAAGTTCCATGGAGAGTTTTTCAGGGAGAATATGGCTCATGAGAAGGAACGCCTGATGTATAGGATGATAGTCAAGCTGGTGAAGGAATTGGGGCTGGAGGTGTCCTGTGGCGGTATCCACACAAAAATGCAGGAAGATGTTGCAAGGGATGTGGGATGTGATATACTGGAAGGCGACATGTATTATGGGAGCATCCGCAATGATGTCTATGAAAGATGCTTTTTAAGCAATTAGTATTTTGCATGTTGCTATTCACAGCCATTCATCCCCCCATGGGATAGCCCCGCTGCTTAATGGCAGTGCAAGTGCACTGTAATCTTGGTGCTTGCATGCGAGAGTAGAAATTGGCTGCATATAGCATAGTGCATCTATAAGTTGAAAAGAAATAAGGAGGAAGAAGTAGAGATGATGCAGAGGAAAGCGATATTCGTCAAAGGGATTGCATTTTGCCTATTGCTGGCATTGTGCGTATCCGTTTTGTCGGGGAGTGATGCAGAGGCGGCATCCAAGCCGAAGAAGCCATCATTTACGGTGACGAAGAGGACGAAGACCACGGCTACCATTAAAATCAAGAAAAAGGATAAGGTGACCGTTTACCATGTCTTTGTCAAGAAGGGAAAGAAGGGGAAATACCGCCTGTGGACATTCTCTTTTACAAGGACGTTTAAAATCAAGAAGTTGAAACCGGGTTCAGAGTATTATGTGAAGATTCGGGCTTGTCGCACCAAGGGGCTTAGCATTAAGAAGAGCAAGTTCTCTGGGGCGAAGAAGATTAAGAAGTACAAGAAGCCTTCGCCGAAGGTGACGCCACAGCCCACGATAAAGCCATCGCCGGAACCTACGGCGGAACCCACGGCGGAACCCACGCCGGAACCCACGGCGGAACCCATGCCGGAACCCACGGCGGAACCCACGCCGGAACCGTCGCAAGAGCCGGGGCTGAATCCGTCCCCGAGCCCGTCCTCAAATCCTTCAGACTCTTCTGGGCAGAATAACTATGCGCAGGAGGTTCTCAAATTGGTCAATGAAGAGCGGGCAAAGGAGGGGAGAACCCCATTGGCGTTGGATCAGAAACTGTGCGAGGCGGCATCGGTTCGCGCAGGAGAGATCGTAAGCCAATTCTCCCATACTCGCCCAGACGGTACCAGCTGCTTTACCATATTGCAGCAAAATAACATCAGTTACCGGACTTGCGGGGAGAATATTGCCGCGGGGCAGATTACCCCAGCTGCGGTGATGGACAGCTGGATGCATTCCGAGGGACATCGGGCCAATATTATGTCGTCAGACTTTGGCAAGTTGGGCGTAGGGTTTGTAAAGTCTTCCCAGGGTTATCAATATTATTGGGTACAGATGTTTACGGATTAACGCATGACGTGCGAATGGGCGCAGTTGGCGGGAAACGGCTATGGGAAAGCTGGCTGCTGGCGCAGTTGGCGAAGAAATAGAATAGGAGGCAGAGGAGAAAATAAGATGCTAGACATGAGATTTTTAAGGGAAAACCCTGAGGCAGTGAAGGAGAATATCAAGAAAAAGTTTCAAGAGGACAAGCTCCTTCTGGTGGATCAGGTGGTCGAGCTGGATGCCAAGTCCAGAAAGGCAAAGCAGGAGGCGGATGAACTGCGGGCCAGTCGGAAGAGGGTTTCTAAGGAAATCGGTGCTTTGATGGGACAGGGCAAGAGAGAGGAGGCCGAGGCCAAGAAGGCGGAGGTTGCCAGAAACGCAGAGCGATTGGCGGAGCTGGAGGCTCAGGAGAAGGAGTACCAGGAGAAGGTGAGGGAGATCATGCTGGTGATTCCCAATATCATTGACCCTAGCGTTCCCATTGGGAAAGACGATAGTGAGAATGTGGAGATAGAGAAGTTCGGCGAGCCGGTGGTGCCGGATTACGAGATTCCCTATCACGCCGAGATTATGGAGAGTTTCGACGGGCTTGATATTGATGCGGCGGGAAGGGTGGCTGGAAATGGCTTCTACTATCTCATGGGAGATATTGCCAGGCTTCACTCCGCAGTGATTTCCTATGCCAGAGATTTCATGATTGACAGAGGATTTACCTATTGCGTGCCTCCTTTTATGATTCGCAGCAACGTGGTGACTGGCGTCATGAGCTTTGCGGAGATGGATGCCATGATGTATAAAATCGAGGGGGAGGATTTGTACCTTATCGGAACCAGCGAGCATTCTATGATTGGAAAATTTATTGATACCATTACGCCGGAGGAGGAACTGCCCAAGACGCTGACTTCCTACTCTCCCTGCTTCCGCAAGGAGAAGGGAGCCCATGGTATCGAGGAGCGGGGCGTGTACCGCATCCATCAGTTTGAAAAGCAGGAAATGATCGTGGTGTGCAAGCCGGAGGAGAGCCCTATGTGGTTCGACAAACTATGGAAGAATACCGTGGATTTGTTCCGCACGCTGGATATTCCGGTGCGTACGCTGGAGTGCTGTTCTGGGGATTTGGCTGACCTGAAGGTGAAATCCATTGACGTGGAGGCATGGTCTCCTCGCCAGCAGAAGTATTTTGAGGTGGGCAGCTGCTCGAATTTGGGAGATGCCCAGGCCCGCCGTCTGCAGATTCGCGTGCGGAAAGAGGGTAATGAGAAATATTTTGCCCATACCTTGAACAATACCGTGGTAGCGCCGCCCCGGATGCTGATTGCATTTCTGGAGAATAATCTTCAGGCTGACGGAAGCGTGGCAATACCAGAGGCGCTGAGGCCGTATATGGGCGGCAAGGAAACGTTGATTCCAGAAAAGAAATGATGAAAAAGGGCGCCGATTTATTCGGTGCCCTTTTTTACCGTATAGGAAATTGCTCGGTATTTTCAGTGTGATTGCCAATGGCAGCATCAGTCTTCCAAGTCTTCGATATATCTTTTCATGCGAGTAAATTCCTCGCCGTCATATATTTTCTTTAACAGAGCGTCTGTGCTGCGCAGTGCCGCTAAGCAGTCGGCGGAATCCAGAATGCCCTGTTCCATGATATCTGCAAATTCATCTAAATCTACTACTTTCACCATGCCATCGGGATAAATCAGCACGTCAATCAATAAATCATGAAAGGTATATGTTCCGGCAGTCTGGTCAATATCCGGCTTTATGATGTCGCAGTACCAATACACCAGATTCCCTGCAGACCCATACACCTTGCTCAGTTTCACGCCCTGATTCAAAAAGTAAGCGGAGTAGCCCCTTGCAATATCGTTTCTGGGTTTCAGTACATTCCATTTTGTGACGATGATTTCCCGGGATGCGGACAATATCTCATCATCTCTCAATTCTATCATTTCATCTGGCAGATAGCGTCTGCGAAATAGTCTCATCTGTTCCATTTCATTTGGCCTCCATTTCTGGGAGCGGTCGCCCGGTTTCCATGTTTTTAATATTATAGTATGAAAGTAAAGAATATTAGGATAATTATAATATTCTGGAAAGAGAAAGTAAAGAAAAAAAGAAAATCCAAAGAAAACTTGCGATTACTCTGCGGATTCATTATAATGAAAATGAAAGATAATAGATATGTGGACAGGGCGGGGTGAGAGGGAATGGAATCAGGAGGATATGTATGAGAAAAGTATTGGTAATAGATGATAGCAGAACGATTTTGTCAATAGCAAAGGGAGAATTGGAGCGTGACTATCAGGTGATTACTGCCCTGTCGGGAGATGAGGGGCTTTTTTTGCTGGAAAGGTTTATTCCGGATTTGATTTTGCTTGATTTGAACATGCCTGGGATGGATGGGAAGGAAGTACTGCGCCGCATTCGCGCAGATGACAAATGGAAGAGGATTCCAGTGATTTTTCTGACTGCGGATACCACGCCCCAGACTGAGGAGGAATGCCTTCGCCTAGGGGCGGATGATTATATTTCAAAGCCCTTTGTGTCCATCGTCATGCGTCGCCGCATTTCCCGCGTGATCGAGCTGTATGATTTGCGGAACGATTTGGAGGCGCAGCTGCAGGAAAAGACGCAGCAGGTGGAAAGTGCCACGCTTAATTCCATCATGGTGATTGCAAATACCATTGATGCGAAGGAT
>CASGVX010000025.1 GCA_949346185.1 uncultured Lachnospiraceae bacterium | reverse complement strand
ATACCCTGCATTTCTCTGGCGGCGAACATCGTTTCTGCGGATGCTTCGAGCCCTGCGACCTTTTTACCAGCAAGCCCAGAAGCGAGCAGCTGCGTCCCATTTATCAGGGGAGGGAGTATTCTTTTGCTACGGAAGATCCGGTACTTCTTCCGGTGGCTCCTGCATTGCCGGATGCGGATTTGCGCATCACGCTGGATTCCGGGGAGGCATTTCATAAAATGCATCTTTATCCCAATCATTTTAATTATTTTCGTACATCCCAAGGGCTTCGCATCAAGTCGGACTGTGACTTTACCGTGGGGGAGCCCATTCTGCTTGGACAGAAGAAATCATTGAAAAAACTCGTTCTGAGTCTTTTTGTGGACGGGCTTTCCTGGCAGCTGATTCGGGAGGAGGGACTGGAAAAAGTGATGCCGAATACCTGCCGGTTCTTTTCCAAGGGTATGATTTGCGATAACTTTTTTACCACTTCGGATTGGACGTACCCAAGCATCCCCAGCTATATTACCGGGTGCGGCGTCCCGGAACACATGATGGTTCATCCCGGCATTAACCGTCCCCTTCCCCATGGGGAAAAGACTCTGTTTGCAGTGATGAAGGAATCGGGATATTACACTTCCATGTTCAACTGCGATCCCAGGACATCTTCCATCTACGGATATACTAAGGATATTGGTCGAAATGTCACGCAGCACCCTGTCTGCTACAGGGCAAAGCAGATTGTGCCGGATGTGCTGGAGCATATGCATGCCTTTCGTGAGACAAACCAATACCTTTGGGTTGCCATACCGGATTTGCATGATATCGCAGACGAGGTGGAATTGTCTCTAGATGCGGTGGCTCAGTTAGATATTAGGAGGCAGAAGTCCCGTGAAAAGTCTGCCACGTCTATCAAGCAAAAATATAGTTTGGATAAGAGGATGGCATATATTCAAGCGTTACAGGCAATCGATGTGCAATTTCTGGCACTGTATCAGTATGTGGAAGAGCATTTTCAGGAAGAGGAATTTGTATTCACGCTTTTCGGCGACCATGGGCAGACGTATCTGAATCCCCCGGAGGGGCACCATCTGTCAAGATATCACTCCAATGCGGGATTTCTCCTGCGGGGAAGCGTGCCCCGGGGGAGGAGTGAAGAGTATATCTCAGCCACGGATTATTCCCATATTCTCTGCAAGCTTGCGGGTACGGAGGCGTTTCACAGCAGGGAGGGGCGGCTGCCGAAAACCTTCGGGGGAGCCAGCCAGCGGGAATATGCTGTTACGGAGACCATTCATCCCGGCGACCCCTATATGGCGGCGTTTCATGGGCCGGAACATACTTTTTACTATACCAGCGAGCATGTGGTGACGTCTGACGGCAGACTGGAGCCGGGGGAAGGCCAGATATGTCTGATAGATGCTGCCGGAATGCCCATAGAGAACCTGGCGCTGGTGAAAAAATACGCCGCCCTGATTGACGAGCGGCTGAAATATATCTATATGTACTAAAGGGATGTTCCAATGGGCTGTTCCTTTGGTTGGAGATGGACGGCCCATTAGGCGTATTCCCAGTTGAGGTCCAGTTCTCCCCGCTGGGTTTTCTGGCAAAATTCCTCCATCGTCCCTGTAAAGCCTAGGGCTCGCAGCTGACTTGCCATCTGCTCCTCCCACTTGGCGTAAAAAGGATAGTTATGGTATCTGTCCGTCTTATCATATGCCATATAATCACCGTACATTGCAGTTAAGACTTCGTGATACTTCCCAGGAACGGCAAGCTGCATCTGATGGAATGGCAGATAGACTGTTTCTTCGAACCAATCTTTTTTCAGGGCAAGGGACGGCCTGTCAGCCCAATAGTAAAGTTCAGCCAATTCCTCTGCCTCATCCGCTTGGTAGAGGCAGGATACGGCATCGACTAATTTCCAAAAGGAATAGCCCAGTCTGCTGTCTCTTGGGAGTGTTGTTCCGCATGCTTTTTCCATATACTGTACCCGGTTTTCCAATTCTCCACTTTGTTGGTACTGTTCCCAGTTTTCCAAGGTGTCCCGGCTGACTAACATGATTTCTTTCATAATTTCTGTCTCCTCCCTGTCCTGTGGAAGATAGTCCAGAGGGAAAATATCAATCCCTATTCTGGGATAGGGAAAATAATGAAATCTTTTCATGTAGGATCTCTGATCAAAATAAGTTTCATCTGCGATAATCTTGATGGATGGATAGCACCAGCCAGATCGCCGCAATCGGTAGCTGTTCGCATACATACCAGTCATTGCGAATCCCTTTGGCAATTCAGAAGGGAGAATTTTCACCAATTCCATGTACTCGTCCCTCTTCATGCAGAGGTCGATATCGTCATCCCAGGGAATGAAGCCCTGATGCCGTACGGCACCTAGCAAAGTGCCGCCATCCGCAAAATACTGTAGGCCATTTCGATTGCACACATCTATGGTGACCTGCATCACTTCCATCATTGCAGCCCAAGCCCTCTTCATCATCTCTGGTATTTCAAAGTCGCATCTGGTCTCTCTCTGAAAAAAAACATCTGAAAATTCCATTATAATCCCCCTTGATATAGTATGATTGATGTCTTGCATTAATCCCAAAAACCATTTTCTTCCTCTGGCACATGCAATACCCCTCCGGATACTTTCTGGCAGAATTCTTCCATCGTTCCTGTGAAGCCGAGTCTCTGTATTCGTTTTGCAAGATCCTGCTCCAGATATCCGTAAAATGGATAGGAATGGTCAATGACTGTCCTGTCATATGCTGTATAATCACCGTACATGGTGGTTAAAAAATCATGCCATCCGCAGGGCGCTGAGATTTTCAGCTGTTCAAATGGAAGTTGGATGGATTCGCTGAACCATTCTTTTTTGAAGTGAAGCGCACGGTTCTGGAGATAATAATAGTAGTCCACCAATTCATCTGCCTCCTCTTCCCCATATAAGGCTGATGCCTTGTCCATTAATTTCCATAAGTCATTTTGGATATTTTCATTTCTGGGAATTTCTGTGCCGCAGAGTCTCTCCAAGAGTGATAATATTTCCTCCAGCTCGCCTTTTTCTTTGCATGCTTCCCAGTTGTCCAATACATAAAAACCGAAGGACAAAATCAGTGACTGGTATTTTTGGGTCTCTGGGTCTCTTGGGATATAGTCAAAGGGGAAGATGTCAATCCCTACTTTGGGATAGGGGAATCCGTGGAATTGCTTCATATATCTGTTAAAGCCCAAGCATTGCATATCGGAAACGACCTCGATATGGGAATGAAACGAAAGCCTTCTCATCCTCTCCGTATCCGCATACATTCCCGCCATTGCCATGCCCTCTGGCAGTTCTTGAGGCAGAATCTGCACTAGCTTCATGTAGTCTTCCCGCTTCATGCACAAATCAACGTCATCATCCCATGGAATGAACCCCTGGTGCCTGACTGCGCCCAGCAAAGTACCGCCGTCAGCGAAATACTGCAGTCCGTTTTTATCGCATATGTGGATGACGGCTTCCAAGAGTTCCATTTCTGCTGCCCAGGCTCTTTTCATCATCTCCGGCACCTGGAAGCCGCATATGGTTTCCTGCTTGAAGAAATCTTCTGAAAACTTCATATAATCTCCCCCCTGTATTCTAAAGCATATATTTCTAAAATAATCTTTGTACAGAATAGCATAGTCTGTGTTATAATGCAAATGCAGGGAAATGACGAAATATATAAAAATCTGGGTGTTAGCAACGAATAGTAATGCCCTAGTGTTCAAGGAGGCAGATTATGTTAAATGGCAAGACGATTCTGATTACGGGGGGGACTGGCTCATTCGGCAAGAAGTTTCTGGAGATGATTTTTGACAAGTATACGCCCAAGAAGGTGATTATTTATTCCAGGGATGAGTTCAAGCAGAGCGTGATGCAGAGCGATTACCAGAATAAGGTAGATATGAGCAGGGTTCGCTTTTTTATTGGGGACGTGAGAGACCGGGAGAGGCTTTACAGGGCCTTCGAGGGGGTGGATTACGTCATCCATGCGGCGGCGATGAAGCAGGTGCCTACCTGCGAGTACAATCCCATGGAGGCCATCAAGACCAATATCCATGGAGCGCAGAACGTGATTGACGCCGCTCTGGATAAGGGCGTGAAGAAGGTGGTGGCTCTGTCCACGGACAAGGCGGTGAATCCCATCAATCTATATGGCGGTACCAAGCTAGTGTCCGACAAACTCTTTATTGCTGCAAATGCCTACAGCGGCGCGAAGGGCACGGTGTTCTCCGTGGTGAGGTATGGAAATGTGGCGGGAAGCCGTGGCTCTGTCATACCCATCTGGCAGAATATCATCGACAAGGGAGGAAAGGAATTGGGCGTTACAGATCTTCGCATGACCCGGTTCTGGATCACCTTGCGCCAGGGCGTGGAGCTGGTATTTAAGGCTATGGAGGAGTCCAAGGGAGGAGAAACTTATATTTCCAAGATTCCGTCCTTCCATATCGGCGATTTGGCAAAGGCCATGCTGCCGGACTGCGCCATCAACGAGATTGGCATCCGGGAGGGGGAGAAGCTTCATGAGGTGATGGTGACGAAGGATGACTCCCGCACTACCTATGAGTATGACAAGCACTATATCGTGTATCCCAATTATTCATGGGCGTCGGATAAGAATGTGATGCCTGGCGGCAAGCCGGTGGAAGATGGATTTGAATATAATTCGGGCAATAATACCCAGTGGCTTGACGTGGAGGAATTGAAAGAGGCCTTGAAGCATATGTAGATTACATTGCTTTTCGGGCAAACGCATTGATGAAGCATGTATTCCAAATAGGATTACTATCGCCAGAAAGTATGAGGGATATATTACGGATATGGGAGATAGGCGAGATGCAAAGGAAGGCATGGCATAGCAGAAGGGAGCCAAGAGAGTATGGAAGAGGCTGGCGGGAGAAGCGCAGAAGATATGTTGGAGCACATTTATTTTGGGGAGCAGAGGGATTTTTCCAAGGGTTCGGGCGGGATGGCAGATGATGGCAGAGCATGGCCTGAGGGAGTGGAAACTCCGTTATTTTCCATTATGATGGCAGTGTACAATGACACCTCGCTGCTGAATGCCGCTATCAATTCCTGTCTCAGGCAGACGTGCACTTCTTGGGAACTGCTGATTCTGGACAATAGCGATCGGAGCGGGGAACCTTGGGAGATGATACAGAATGCCATGGCCTATGATGGGAGGATTCGGGGTTTTCGCAGCGAGAGAAACGTGGGCTGGGCCAAGGGAAGCCAAGTGTTGCTGGGGCATGCCCGGGGAGCGTATGTGACTTTCCTGAGCGCGGACGACTGCCTGTGCCCTGGCGCAATGCTTCGGATTCAGGAGGAGATTGGCAAAAATCATCCGGATGTGGTCTTTGTGGGAAATGTGTTCACCAATTACCTAGGAGGGCGGGAAGTGGAAAATCTAGGCGTGGTGTGGCCGGAGTACCGCCTGTATGCCGGGGGAAGCAGGTCCCAGGCTCTAGTGGAAATCATGAAGAGTGTCTATTATAATTCTATGTTCCACTATGAGAAGCGCTCCTTTTTAGAGGAGCATGGCATGGACTTTTTTGAGCCATATTATGGGGACTGCGCTACTATGACTTACGCCATCACCAAGGCGGAGAGCATTGTGGTTCTGGATATGGCGGCCTATTGCCTGACCATGAATACTTCCCAGACTGCCGGGAACTACGGCGCATCGTCGCAGGATTATGTTTTTGGCTCCCAGTGGAGGAGTGCCAAGGCATTGTTCCAGCGAGAGGGATATGAGGATGTTGATGGCATGCATTATGTGACTGACAGGATTTTTCAGAATTACGTGGCTTCGCTGAAGAATCTGTGCATCGGCAGATGGCGGGATCGATATATGAATCCCATGGAGGGGGTGACCCTCCCGGATATCCTAGAGGAACTGGGGGATAGCCTGAAGGGGGATGATATTGGGGAGTTGTTCTTTCACATGGGAAGCTCGGGGTTTCATGCCCTTGTGAAAAATGTGGCCGCTATCAAGTTTTATCCTGAGAAGGAAATCCGGGATGCCGTCCGGGGTAGCTGGGTTGAACCCTTATTAAAATTGGTGCTGGGTCGGAGGAGGATGTCCCCGGAGGAGAGATTGGAGAGTATTTGCGACTTCCTTTTGAAGGAGGAGAATGCATGGTGCATCGGCATCTATGCTTTCCAGGAATGGGCGGCTCAGTGCGGGGAGGAGGCTTGCCGCCTTTTGGGGGACAGGCTGGAACGGGTGCTCCGAAAGTATCAGGAAATGACGGAAAGGTATGGTGGATCATGAAGAAAAAGTATTTGTATACAGACTGGATGGCGGATTTCCATTGCGTGGGGGCAGAATGCCCAAAGACATGCTGCGGCAAGTGGAATATTGCGATTAAGAAAGAAGAGATAGACAAATATAAGGAACTGGCACAGCGTCATCCCTTCGGTGAAAAGATATTGGAGGCGCTGGATGAGGAAAGGGGCTGCATGAAGCAGTGCCACGGCAGATGTGCTTTGCTCACAGAGGAGGGATGGTGCAAGATCGTGCTGGAATGCGGGGAGGAGCATTTGTCAGGCACATGCACTACCTTTCCTAGGATGATACAGGAGTTTGGTGACGTGCTGGAGTGCACGGTGGAGATTGCCTGCCCCATTGTGGCAGAATATCTTTTTGACAATAAAAGGATTGGCTTCTGTCTGGATGAGATTGATGATGGCACGGAAGAGAAGCCTCAGCAGATTGATTTGGAACTTTATGATGCCCTCTCCCTTGCCAGGTCCTTTCTGATTGACTTGTTTCAGGAATATGATGCCAGCTGCAGCGCTGGAAAAGTTTATATCTTATTTTCTGCCGTACAGGCGGTGAGGGACATGCATGGAAAAGGGGAGCTTAGCCGGCAGGGGATGCAGGACTGGTTGTCCCAGTGGGATGAGAGGGGGATTGCTGCGGTGATGGGCGGAGTGGAACCCATTATGAAGCGGGAAGAGCTGAAGGCGGTGCAGATTTTACGGCTGGGGGAACTGCTGATATCCAGCCATGCATTGGAATATATTCTGTCAGACTTGGAGGACAGCACGCTGAAAGAAGATGTTATCCGCTGGATTGGGGGAATTGATGATTTCAAGGACAAGCTGCGGGAATTCTGCCATTGGCGGGACGAGCATTATGCCTTGGCTTTGGAGAATTATTTCGTGTATGCTCTTTTTCGGGAGTGGATTCCCCATAGGATGAATATGGCGCGGTTTGGCAAGACGTTCTTTATTCGGATAGTGATGTGGTGCATCATCCAATTGTGCGCCCTGCCTGTCTGGGAGAGACAGGGGGAAGTCACGGTGAAGGAGTATGCTTTGCTGGTGATGGGGATTGAACGGGCACTGTCCCACAGCGAACCCATTCTGGATGAATTGGTCAGGGTACTGGAGGACGAGAATAGCATTGCAAAGATATTGCTGTATCTGATTTAGTACATAAGATGGCGTGAGATATTCACCTTTTTGCTAGGGAACGCATTGGCGTTCCTTTTTTTGATTTATAGGAAAGTTCTCACTGCCCAGCGAGACACCAACAAAAATGCTTTAGCATTTTTGCTAGGGCACAAGCGAAGTCTGTGCCTTTTTTTTGTGAATAAAAAGTCTTTTTATATACAGAATAGCATAGTACGTGTTATAATGCAATTATGCGATTATATTGCAATGAGTGATGATTATTACTTCGGTGGTTAAATATGCAAATTTTACTCGTAATTTATACTTTGCAACATATTGCGATATTTAACTTTCGACGTAATAGATGGGGTGGTGAATTGAGAGATGCAATCAGAGATATTGTTAGATGATGTGATAGATCTGATTAATATTTTGCGGGAAAATCCAGAGTCGCCTGACATAAAAATCATTGGCAGGAGGCTTGCCATGAATTATTTCGCTCTGAAAAAGGGCGGGGTGGATATTCTGGCTCAGTTTGACCATATGTTTGCCCGGGATGCCCAGTTGTATCTTCTTGTGCTTTCCGTTTTTCTTTTTTTATTCAAAGAGAAAGTATTCTTGGATAAGGCGGAGGAACTGATGCTTGATAGGGCGCTGCCCTATGGTTTGGCGGTGGGGATTATGAAGCAGGTTGCTGGGGAGAGGTTTGCTTGCAAAGAATACCGCGCATCCTATGTGAGCCAGAGGCGGAGCCTGGCTGGCATGACGGAGCGTCTGCGCAGGGAACTTTCTGTGCAGCTATCATATATTCCTTATGAGGAGCGGCATCATAGGAGGATTTTGGTGGCAACGGATGCTTTGCTGTCGGACAGGCATGCGCCCACCCAGATGGTGCTGAATCTGGCGAAGGATTTGCAGGATGTTCTGGGATATGAGGTGCGGGTGCTGGTCAATGTGGAGAAGATGGATCGAGATGGTGTGGAGAGGTGCTGGCTGCATCCATTTCGCCCGCACTATATGAGCCGATATGATGGAGAGTTTCGGCGGGAGTATCAGGGCAGTATCATTTTTGGCTATCAGCAGATCGTGGATGAGGAGCATTTCCCGGAGGTGCGGGAGATGTTAAAAAAGGTTGCGGTCTGGAAGCCGGAGATTGTCTGGTATATCGGCGGTGCATCCATGATTGGGGAACTGCTGGGAGAAATCACCACCATGGTAGCCCAGGGCTGTACCATGGGATGTGCAGTTTCCGGGGCTCCCGTGCTTATTTCCGGTGGGGATGACGGCAGTACATATATAGAAGAGATGAAGGAATGCATTAGAGGAAATGGCCAGGAGATTTATACCATGCAGGGCTGCTGGGAATTTGCGCCTCCAGCGCAGGAGCATGAGAAATCTTCTCTGGGCTTTGAGGAAGACGCCTTTGTCATAGCGATTGTGGGCAATCGGCTGGATGAGGAGATGGATGCCCCATTTATTCGGACGATGCAGGACATTGTTAGGAAGGACGGGCGGTGCCGGTTCATGATTATCGGCAGCTGCCACAGGGATTTCTCTGCATGTTCTCTGGAAGGAAAGGTGAAGAATCTGGGGTATCAGGAGGATTTGACCGGGGTGCTGGCGTCAGCGGACCTATTCCTGAATCCGGTGCGGGCCGGCGGGGGCGGGAGCGCTGTCAGGGCTGTTTCCGTAGACGTGCCGGTCATTACCTTGCCAGGCTGCGATGTGGCTATGAATGTGGGAGATGCCTTTTTGTGCGATTCTCTGGAGGACGTGCCTGACTTGGTATGGCGGTACAGTAATGATGAAGAGTTTTATCGGAGACAGGTGGAGGCGTGCCGGAAGTGCTGGGGGAGATATGCATCTGTAAATCAGCCGGAGGAGTATCGGAAAGTCATTGCCTTTGCGGCGAAGGGAAGTGGAGAAGAGATAGGGGAGACGGAAAATGATTAGTTTTAATGAGGCGCCCTTTACCGGGAGGGAGTTCCAATATATGGAGCACGCGTTGAGGAATAAGCGCATATCCGGGGATGGGGAATATACGAAGAAGTGTTCTGCCTGGCTGGAGGAGACGGCAGGGGTCTCTAAGGTGCTGCTCACCACTTCGGGAACCCATGCGTTGGAGATGGCTGCCCTTTTATGCCATATCCGGCCGGGGGATGAGGTGATTATGCCCGCCTATACCTTTGTGTCTACTGCCAATGCCTTCGCCCTCAGGGGAGCGAAGATTATATTCGTGGATATCCGGCCGGACACGATGAATATCGATGAGAAACTGATTGAGAATGCCATCACGGAGAGGACGAAGGCCATCGTGCCAGTGCACTATGCCGGGGTTTCCTGCGAGATGGATGCCATCATGGACATTGCAAAGAGGCATCACCTGAAGGTGGTGGAGGATGCCGCCCAGGCTGTCATGAGTACATATAAGGGGAGGATGCTGGGAAGTATCGGGGACTATGGATGCTATAGCTTCCATGAGACGAAGAATTACTCCATGGGGGAGGGCGGCGCTCTTCTGCTGGACGGGGAGGAGGACATCCGGAAGGCGGAAATCATTCGGGAGAAGGGGACGAACAGAAGCCAGTTCTTTCGAGGGATGGTGGATAAGTATTCCTGGGTGGATATGGGATCTTCCTATTTGCCCAGTGATTTGAATGCGGCATACCTATGGGGGAATCTGGAGGAGGCAGACCGGATACAAAACCAGCGGATGGCTTCTTGGGACATGTATTATGAAAGGCTTCTGGGGCTTGCGGAAAATGGGAAGATATCCCTTCCTGTGGTTCCGCAGGATTGCCAGCATAATGCCCATATGTTTTATCTGAAGGCGAGGGATATGGAGGAGAGGACCCGGCTTCTGGAATGGCTGAAACGCCGAGAGATTCTGGCAGTATTTCACTATGTTCCCCTGCATACGTCATTGGCGGGCAAACGGTATGGCTGCTTCTGCGGGGAGGATGTCTATACCACGGCGGAGAGTGAGAGGCTTCTGAGGCTGCCCATGTATTATGGATTGCGGGAAGAGGATATTGATCAGGTCTGTCAGGCTGTGGAAAAGTTTTATGCATAGGAATGCGGGGGCGAGCGATGGATAAGATATTGATATTAAACGGTGGCTACTCGGAGGTGCCATTGATTCAGGCGGCGAGGGCGCGGGGTTTTTATGTCCTTGTCACGGGAAATGATGAGAAGGCCATAGGGAATGTGCTGGCAGATGAGTATATTCCTTGGGATTATTCGGATCGAGAGGGCATATATGAATTGGCGAAATCTCAGAAGGTTTCGGCAATCTGCTCCGGGTGCAATGACTTTGGCTATCTGTCGGCTGCCTACGCCTGTGACAGGCTGCATCTTCCTGGGCATGATTCCTACGAGACGGCGCAGACATTCCATCACAAGAATCTGTACAGAACTTTTGCAGAGAAAGTGGGCATTCCTGTTCCAAGATCGGTGGAGTATGGCGCAGAGGCTGATTTGGAGAAGGTGGAGTCTCTTCGCTTCCCTGTCATCGTCAAGCCGGTGGATCTTTCTGGTGGCAAGGGGATGCGGAAGTGCCATGGCATGGAGGAAGTCAGGGAGGCGATTTCCCATGCATCGGCAGGCAGCAGGGTGAAGCAGGTGATGATTGAGGAATTTCTGGAAGGGACGAATCACGGCTTCACCACGTTTATTCGGAATCAGAAAGTGGTTTTTTCTATGCTGGACAGAGAGTATCATGAGTATGCCCCCTTTGCGGTGTCCGCAGCCAGTGCGCCAGAGCCGGTTCCAGAGGCGACTGTCGGTTCTCTGAAAGGGCAGATTGAGAGGATGGCGGAGAGCTTGCAGTTGTGTGACGGTCTGGTACACACCCAGTTCATTTTGATGGAGAAAGAGGAACCTGTCATTATAGAGGCGTGCAGGAGAAGTCCTGGGGATTTGTATCTTGATTTTGTGAGACATGCCACGGGGATGGACTATCCGGGGATGATATTGTCCTGCGAGGCGGGCGGGAAATTGGATGATGAAATGGCCTGTGCCCAGCGAGCCGGCATGATTGGAAGCGTGAGGGGATATTGGGGGCGGCATGTGATTGCCTGCAGGAGGGAGGGGAAACTGCAAGGCATTGCGATTGACGAGAAACTGAAGCCGTATATCAGGGAACAGGTGTATTTTTTTGAGAGGGGCAGGAGGATTGGTAGGGATGAGATATATAAATGCGGCGTTTTATTTTTGGAATTTCAGAGGCAGGCAGAGATGGAGTTCATGATGAATCATGCGTCGGAGTACATTACATTTGAAATGGAGGAATAGAGTTGACGGAAGAAGGAGCATATTTTGTGAAAAGAAAACCGGATTGCGTATCTGCAGCTGAGGAATTGAGAGAACTGAGGGGACGGAAGAAGCCGGTATATATATATGGTGCGGAAATCACAGCTGAGAGGGTGAAGAGAAGATTAGAGGAAAATGGCATCGACATATGCGGATATTTTGTGGATAATGAATATTATAAAGGAAAGGGGGAAGGAGAGTATCCTATTTTTTCCTTTGATTACGTTATGGGATTGCCAGAAGCAGATGTAGTACTAGGATTTTATGAATATGGAATCGCATATTCGAAGATAGAGAAGGGGGAGTTTGGCAACAATGGCAAAGTGTTTTATCTCAATCCGGAGCCGTTGTTTGATTATGAGTATTACCTTGCGAATAGAGAAAGATTCCATGAGGCATATGACCTGCTGTCGGATGATCTGTCGAGAGATACGATGAGAGCCTATATGGATAATAGGATGAATGGGGTGCTGCGTCCCTTGTTGAACTGCTACATGCCTGGTCAGTATTTTATTCCTGAAATGCATTTTTCATCTGATGAGGTGTATATTGATAGCGGGATGTATGACGGGGATACAATTGTGGAATTTATCAGACATTGTCCCAACTATGCTCGCATTATTGGGTTTGAACCAGATGAGGGCAATTTGGAAAGGTTCAGATTGCGAAATCTGCCTATGGAAGGATTGGAGGTACACTCTGCCGGGGTGTGGTCGGAGGAGGACGTGCTGTGCTTTTCTGCAGACGGCGCGACATTCTCCAAGATTGCAGAATCAGGAGATGCTTCCCTTCGGGTGATGTCCATTGACTCCTTGGAGATAGGGAAGCCTGTCACCTTTATTAAGATGGCAGATTTTGACGTAACTGGGGATTTTGACATTTC